>CBDVCG010000550.1:0-1516 GCA_965372425.1 uncultured Anaerolineales bacterium | reverse complement strand
TAGGAATATGTGTAGTGGTCCTTCTGAATAGGGGCAAAACACCCTCCTCGAATCACCCAAGGCCGAGTGAGATACGAAGGTACGCAGCGTATCTTTAGGAAGGGGCGCTCGTTATTTCAGAGAAACAACATAAAACGTCGACCTTGCGACCTTCTACATCTTGCCCGGCATTTACCGGTTCACTGGTCTCTACAACATGCAAATCGACGGGATGATCTTCTGGGATGCGGTGTATTACGAGACCTGAACGTTGGCAAGATTGGCATGTCCACGCTCGAGGCGGTTGTGATGGGCTGCCCGGCAGCTTCATGGGGGCATGGCTATTGGATGCGACCGAGGATCTAACAAGCAGCGGTTACCCGCCTGGTGACTTGAATCCAATCGCTTCCTTGCCCAAAGTCAACATCGTCGAACGTGCCGCACAATGCATCTTCGATGGATGGAAGTGGGTCGGTCGTGTGATTTTCCCGCCCATCTACCTTATTTAAGATCGGTGCCTTTGCCATTTCCAGCCCTCCGGGAATACGGCTGGTTCGGCTATACCCGATCCCCGAGGAACTCCTGCAGGTAGTCTCCCGGTGTACAGACGACGATTGGAAGAGCCCCTTGACGGATCTCATCTATGAGTAGGTGCTTTCGATCCAGCGTGATCAGATGAGTAGCATCGCCCTCGCGGGCGGCTGCCAGGACGTGGGCATCCTTGGCGGCGACCAGCTCGGCAGCACGCTGAATCGCGCCACCCGAGGGGAGGGGAACAGGCTCGGGATCGAGACTCCCCAGGAGGTTATAGTAACGAAGTAATGTCTGTTCGCTCAGCTTTTTCTTGATATTGCGCTCCGCCTCCCGAAGCACCAATCGAGTCACGAGCGCCTTTGCCTTCCCAAATGTGCATAACTCAATCACCAGTGAGGAGCCGCCATCCGGGGAAGCTGCAGCCGCGATCAGCGTACTTGCGTCAAGAAAGAGACGCGGCTTGTCTACCATTAATGCTCAGCCTGCGAGAAGATCACGAACCCTGTTCGCGGTCCCTGGATCGATCTTATCTTCCTCCAGGAACGCCTCAATCTCGCTGCCGTCGTAATCGCGGGACAACTGATCCTCATCGACAACCCGCAGGGGCGTGATCTCTATGCTCGAGCCTTTCAGCACCATTTTCAGGATGGTATTTTCGTCGATGTTAAGCTTCTCCCGGAACTCCGCGGGGATGGTCACCTGGCCTTTGGCATAGGGCTTGACCAGGCGCATGGTTTCCTCGTTTGCCATTTTAGAAACTCCGAATGTTAGAATTACTATATTTCTAATAATCTAACACTAATTATTCGGGTCGTCAAGCCTTATTAAGAACGACAGATGGCCCATACTGCACGGTCAAGATCTAAGTCATTGAGCGTGCGACCCGAAAGCGGATAAAATGTAATTAAAGAAAATCCACTTCCTAGTCTTTGCGTGTATTTTTCAATACGCGCCAAATGCGGGAAGTTAGATATAGGAAAAGCCATGTTGCTCAACGACGCTT
>CBDVCG010000549.1:0-1519 GCA_965372425.1 uncultured Anaerolineales bacterium | reverse complement strand
AGAATCAGCGCTTCAGGAGGATGAAGATATCCTCGGCTAATCTATCCTGTCAGGCGCGCACATGGTGCTTGTCCCGCGCGTGATCGAACTCCACCATCAGCAAGGTCAGGAAGAAGTTAAGGTGATCCTGGGCGGCATCGTACCAGATGAGGACGTGGATCAACTCAAGGAAATGGGCGTTGCTGCCATCTTTGGACCGGGAACAAGTACGCAAGACATCATTCAAATTGTTTTTGAAATGAGTGGTGCAGAGGCCGTATAATCTGCGAATGACGCTGCCTGAGCGTGTATTAGCTGGCGAACGACTAGCCATTGCTCGCCTGATGACTCTTATCGAAAACGAAGCCCCTGAGGGACTTGATGCCTTGGGGGCTCTTTATGAACAAACAGGTCGGGCGCATTTGATCGGTATTACGGGGGCGCCAGGTACCGGAAAGTCTACACTGGTCAATGGCCTCGCAAAACATTTCAGATCTTCGCAACCTCAGTGGGTCGATGCCATTCCCAAAGTAGGCATCATCGCCGTTGACCCCAGCAGCCCATTTTCTGGTGGCGCTATCCTGGGTGATCGCATACGTATGCGCGATCTAGCGGGCGATAATGGTGTATTTATCCGCAGCATGGCGTCTCGGGGCGCATTAGGAGGGTTGGCGCGTGCTACTTCGGATCTTGCCGATGTATTGGATGCTGCCGGATACGATTTGATCATCATCGAAACCGTCGGAGCGGGGCAGGCAGAGGTGGATATCGCCAGCGCGGCCCACACCACCGTTGTCATCTCTTCACCCGGGCTTGGGGACGTCATCCAGGCGAACAAAGCGGGGATCCTCGAAATCGCCGATATTCTTGTCGTGAATAAGGCCGACCTCCAGGGCGCCGAAAACACCATCCGAACGCTTGAAATATCCCTCTCCATGGCAAATGGCTCCCAGGTTAGGGCTGAAGGGATCGAGGGCTCTGCCTGGGTCATCCCCGTAATGGCGACCGTCGCTACCAAAGGTGAAGGAATTAATAAGCTTGCTGAAGAGATCGTGGCTCATCGTGTATACCTCACCGAAAGCGGTGTCATGGAGACACGTGAACGGGGGAGAATCAAGAATGAGATGATTGAATTGATGCGAGAAAGCCTTCTGAGGAGATATCACGAGAGCCACACCGAGGCTGAGTTCGAAACTCAACTCGAGGCAGTCCTGGCAAAAGAACGTTCTCCACGGCAAGCCGTTGCCATCATGCTCGAGGAGTTGTCCCCATGATCTACGGGAAGGATGTGCGCTTGCGAGCCATAGAGCGTGACGATCTGCCACGCTTTGTATCCTGGTTTAACGACCCTGATGTTCGTGACGGGCTCAGCCAATTTCTGCCTATGAGCCTGGCGGAGGAAGAAAAATGGTTTGAGGATTTACTCAGTCGTGATCCTGTAGAAAAACCGTTTGCCATCGATGTACTCGAAGATGAAGCATGGGGTCACGTGGGTTCTGCGGGTTTATTCACATTTGATCACCAGGCAAGGCGAGCTGAA
>CBDVCG010000548.1:0-1546 GCA_965372425.1 uncultured Anaerolineales bacterium | reverse complement strand
CTCCGCGCTCATAACTTGACCCATATTCGTAGCCAGAGTTTGCAGTAATCGATACTCCGTTGCCGTCAACTGAATTTCTTTCCCTTTGACTTTAACCAATGCTTTCGCCAGATCAATCTCAAGCTCATGGTGTTGGAAAATGGGTTGATGGAAGCCTTCAAGCGCCTCTCGTTCCGCGCGTCGGAGAACAGCACGCACACGTGCGAGAAGCTCTTGGGCAGAAAATGGTTTAACAATGTAATCATCCGCTCCTGCATCCAATCCCCGGACTCGATCGCGTTCCTCGCCCTTGGCGGTTAAGATGATGATGGGCACAGAGGAAAATTCCCGAATGCGCTCACATGCAGTAAACCCGTCCATTACGGGCATCATGATATCTAACAGTATGAGATCGGGTTGGTCTTCAGCCACCGAATCGACCGCTTGCTGACCATCGCTGGCGGTGCGAACCTGATATCCATCTGTAGTGAGATTTATTTCTACCAGACTTACGTATCTTGGCTCATCGTCCACGACGAGGATCGTCTTACTATCCGTCATCTTCAAGCTCCATTTCTCATGAATTCGGATCGGCTGCGGGGATGGTGAAGTAGAACCGTGTCCCTACACCCAGTTCGCTCATGACGCCGATTTCACCCCCATGAGCCTCGACAATCTTCCTGCATATATATAATCCCAAGCCAGTACCGCGTGCCGTGATGTTGCTCGGCACACGATAGAAACGTTCAAAAAGATGCGGCAGGTGCTCGGGGGGTATTCCCGGTCCATGATCCTTGACTTCAACCAGAATCATGTTTTCCTGTGGTTGGCATCGAATGACGACATCCGAACCCGGTGCGTATTTATGCGCATTCGATAGCATGTTATTGAGCACCTGAGCGATCCTCGTCGAGTCTATCGCCACGATGGGAAGATCCGGGTTCAGCTCTGAGGCGATTTTCATCTCCTGATGCACGCCCTGAATTCGATTAATGCTGTCCCGGACGACAGGAGCAATCTTGGTAGGCTCAATCGTCATACTCAGAATGCCAGTTTCCAGACGGGAAGAATCAAGCAGGTTGTCGATGAGCTCGGTGAGACGATCTGCTTCATCATCGATGATTTGTAAAAATTCAGCCCGTTTCTCCTGATCCCACTCTGCGTCATCGCGCATAAGTGTCGTCACATAGCCCTTGATAAATCCCAGGGGCGTACGTAATTCATGTGAGATGGTTGAGATGAACTCATCCTGCATGCGCGCTAATTCTCTTTGTGCTTCCAGGCTGGCAACGCGTCTTGATAGCCTTCGGTTCTCAAGCAGCTGCCCGACGTGCCAGGCGACAAACTCGGCGAGGCGAATGTGTTCAGGAGGATAAGAGGGGCCCCCGAATCTTCCAAATACAAGACTGCCCACAGTTTTCCCACCTACAAGGAGTGGGAGCCCGAGGTAATCTCGACGTCGATCCCGGTCGGTTACCGTCGGTCCGGCATCCTCCTGCCGAAGGATTGTTTCACCAAGGCGGAAAGCCTCTGTAGCGGCGGGCTCTCCCCATGTGAGCTCTGCCTC
>CBDVCG010000547.1:0-1558 GCA_965372425.1 uncultured Anaerolineales bacterium | reverse complement strand
CCAAAATATCGCAGCAGAACATGGTCTGGAGCTTGCGGATGGCGTGACCCCGCTGCAGCTGCGTGATTACGTGCAGTACATGGCGGAGGCGGCCGGTTTTTCCGGAGAGGCGTACAGCGTCACACTTCCGCCCTTTCCAACGGGGGATCCATCAGATCCGTGGGGATTCACACCCAATTCGGGCGATTTGGGAAAATTAAGTGTCAGGACAGTTTTATCGGCCTACCCCCTGGATGCCTCAAGTCTCGAATTTGTGGACAACATCGACGGCGTGTATGTCTATGAGGTAGCGCAAGCCCGCCCTCGAGCCTGGGTCGAGGAGGAATCTGGCGGATGGAAAGCCGTGAAGGAACTTCGATGGACCCCGAACCGAATCGAGATCGAAGCCGAGGGACCCGGCTTGTTGGTCCTTAGTGAGGTTCAATACCCAGGCTGGAATGTATCGATAGATGGTCAGGGGACGCACATCATGACGAGCGATGGAATTTTTCGAGCCGTGCCGCTGACCGAAGGGATGCATAACCTAGTGTTCGAATTCCAGCCTCTCACAGTATTCATTGGATTGCTGTGCACTTTCGCGGCGATTGCGGGTCTGATATGGCTCTGGTTCCGAAGATGACGCGGGGAGAACGAAAGTGGATGTGGGGTTATTCCTTCGTCCTCATTCTTTTAACGACGCTGCCCTACATCCTTGCGTTCTCATCTGAGGGTGATGCGTGGACTTTTACGGGCTTTGTTTTCGGGGTCGAGGATGGAAACTCATACATCGCGAAAATGCTGCGAGGGTATGCCGGTGATTGGTTGTTTTTCACACCCTACACAACTGCGGAGCAGGGCGGTGTAGTCGCTTTTTTGCCCTACCTCCTACTCGGGCGTCTGGCTGGCGGGATTGAAATCCACCGGCAGCACATCATCCTGTTCCAGGCGATGCGGGTGGTTTCGATCCCCTTCGTCGTCTACGCAACTTATCGCTTTATCTCCCTCTTCATCGATAAAATTTGGTGGCGTCGCTGGGCCACCCTTCTGGGAACGCTCGGGGGTGGTTTGGGCTGGATAACGTTAATAGTTGGTCAGGGAGCCCTGCTGGGGAGCTTGCCTTTAGATTTCATCTCACCTGAGACCTTTGGATTCCTGAGTATTCTTGGGCTGCCTCACCTCATCATCGCTCGGGGTTTGCTCCTGCTCGGACTGGTTTTCTATCTGGAAGGTCGTGAGGATCATCGCACAGCATGGGTTGGGGGAGGTTGCTTGTTCCTCCTAACATTTGTCCAGCCGTTATCCGTCCTGGTCGCATACGCAGCCATCGGAGCCCACATCCTTGTGATCGTAATCTTCGAGCTGATTCAAAAACAAAGACCCAAATTGGGGTCCTGGTTCCGAACCGCAATTCGAGTGAGCCTTCCATCCCTCCCGGTGGTGATCTATCTGGCACTCCAATTTTCATCCGATCCTTTTCTAAAAGCCTGGACCGCGCAGAACCGCATCCTGTCCCCACATATCGCACATTACGCGCTTGCATATGGCCTCGTCCTCATCCCCGCGATATTCGGAGCTCGGG
>CBDVCG010000546.1:0-1586 GCA_965372425.1 uncultured Anaerolineales bacterium | reverse complement strand
GAGATAGGCTCGTGCCCTTGCGACCGTCTCCCCTTTTCCACCGATTGTCAAAACACTCAGGCGCGTATCCCACTTACGGGCGATATAAGTGGCGACATAGAGAGCCTCAATGGCTTTGGGGCTGCCATCGAACGCTAGTAGAGCATGGTTCAAAGGTTGAGCCTTCCAGGGGATCGCAAGCACCGGGCGTGGGCAGCGGCGAATGATGGTTCGGAATCCGGAACTAAGTCGGTCTGTGGGTCGAGATCCAGGGGGGTAAAGGAAACGGATGACGAGCATATCCGCCCAACGAAGGCGTTCACAAATTCGTCTGGGTACATCACCGGCGTCCTGAAGGAAGGTGCCTTGAACGCCGCCCTCTTCGCAGCGCTGCATGAACTCATCTCGCACTCGTTGGGTCCGATCAGGTTCTTGAAGATCATCCGAGGATACGATATTGAGTCCGTGTACTCTCCCGCCCTCCTTTTTCGCAATGAGGATGGCTTGATCCAACGCGGGCCAGCTGGCTTCATCGCCGCGGATTGCGACAAGCAAATCAGAGATTAGTGAATCGGGCGAACTTCTCTTCTCCTTTACCCGCCTCCATTCGCCCGTAGATGGACCGCTCTCCAGTTCATCCGGAGTGATGACATCGAGAAACCGCGCGCTCCAACGTGAGACCATGCGCTTAAGACGGGGGCTCGCCTGCGTTGCCAGGCTGGTTGCTGCTGGTTCGATCTGGACCTCCCAGCCGAGTTCATCCTGGAGTTCGGCGCGATACTCGGCGATCCATAGATAGAGATCCGCCTCGGTTCTGCCCGGGAAATCATGCATGATGCCCATTTCGTGAATTGGTGTGATCACGGGAAGGTAAACGTTGTCGTACCAGCTCGTCACGGCTTCACCGTAGGGCACCTCGCGCTGCTGCTCGATACCGAGGAAATAGCGGTGCACATCGATATGCTGCTGGAATCTACTATATTGCCCAAGCTCTGAAACTTCGAGATCCGCTCCTGGACGGCGATCGTTTAGATTAGTCCTCTCGAGGAAGTCGGCATACTCAGCTTTCAGAATGAGATCATTTCGCTCCACATCTGCCGTGAGCGGGACATCGGTCCGCACTTCGGTGACATAGGCCTGGATGAACTTGGCGCCCTCCTGTCGGGCGACAGAGATGCGGTGATGACCATCCTTGACGAAGTAGGCTTCTCCCACCCGATAGACTTCTATGGGTGGGAGCCCACGCATGCTGGTCGTACCAACTTTCACCCTCGCCCAGCGTTCCATATCGGATTCTTTCATGGGGAGAAAACTGCGGGTGAAATCGGTGTAACGCCCAACGCTGCCGATGATGGAAGCGACGGGGATATCCTCGATTTTCTCCTCAGATTTCTCCAATGCACGAAGCTGCTGGCGAACTTCCTCGTAAGAGAGGAGTTCAGATGATTTTCCGCGCAGGCGCGCCAGGGCCCGCTCCATGGAGGCGCGTCTTCTCGCCTCCCTGAAATCCTGAATCGCCGATGAAAGTGGTACCAGATTGTTCGAATCCATGTTTAATCTCTACCAGTATAGCGACCGGATTCTATCAAAAACAGGCGGGAGATACT
>CBDVCG010000545.1:0-1608 GCA_965372425.1 uncultured Anaerolineales bacterium | reverse complement strand
CGAAGTCTTCGTCAAAATGAGTCAGAGAGATCGGCCCTGAATTCACTGATCACTCGGATTCTCATCCACGAGCATCCTTCGAAGCACTTTACCCACAAACGATTTAGGGAGTTCCTCTCTGAACTCAATTTCCCAGGGGACCGCGTAGGGCTGTAATCTGTTCCGGCAAAGAACGAGCAGTTCTTGTTCGGATAGATCGGTGCCTTTTCGAGGGACTACGAATGCCTTGATACGCTGTCCCCCGTCATCGGCGCCCACACCTACAACGGCAACCTCAAGGACTTTGCTGTTTTCGTACAGAACTTCTTCCACATCGCGCGGATAAACACTGAACTCGCCTGCCATGATGGTGTCCCTTTTTCTGCTGATGATGGTGAAGAACCCATCCGTATCCATCACGGCAACATCGCCTGTGTATAACCAATGATCCTTAATGACCGGCTCTATGTTTGCATTCGGGGAAATATCATCCCAATAACCCTGCATCACCTGAGGACCCCTGACCAGGAGTTCGCCGATGCTATCAGGAGGTAGATCTTCACCCGTCACGAGATCGACGATCTTCGCATCGGTGTTCGGGATTGGAATTCCCATGGAGCCGACCTTGCCTGCATGTTCGAATGGACTCGCATGTGTGACCGGAGATGCCTCGGTTAACCCGTAACCTTCGACCAACCTGCCTTTGGTGAGTTTTTCAAATTTCTCCTGGACTTCAACGGGGAGCGGCGCAGCGCCGCTGATACACGCTTTGATGGACGAGAGACCATACGAACGGACATTCGGCGCTTGATTGATGGCCATGTAAATCGAGGGGACCCCCGGGAAAATGGTAGGCTTGTGTTCTTTGATATGTTCGAGCACCTGTTCGAGTTCAAAGACGGGGAGCAGAATGATCGTCGCCCCCATCGCGATCGGAATATTCATGGCGCTTGTCATACCATAGCTGTGGGTGAGGGGGATGACGGACAAGAATGTTTCCTGACCCATCTCGAGGTTGGGTATCCAGTGCCGTGTTTGCAGGGCGTTTGCCACCAGATTGGCGTGACTCAGGCGGACTCCTTTTGGCTTATCTTCCGTGCCGCTGGTAAAGAGAATAGCGGCGAGGTCCTCCGGATATACCTCGACGTCAGGTGGTTCGCGCGAGGCATCCATCATCAAATGATCCATAAGCAGACCTTGATAGCTTTCACCAGCCTCGATGCCTTGCTTCAGACCAGCGCCTTCCCAGCGCGACATGAGCTGACGGTATGTGCGGGCTGAAACCGCTTGACGAATGTCGGTCAGGACAAGTTCGATTGGAGTTTGCTTCTGTATCGCCTTCGCCAGACCACCGAACTCGGTCAGCGTCACGAGGACTTTGACGTCCGTCTGCTGAATTTGGCTGAGGATGCCGACAGCATCCGCATCAGGGTTTGGAAGAACGACGACACCACCAATCTTTAACACTGCGTAGTATGCGATGATTAATTGCGGCATATTGGGGAGAACAATCATCACGCGATCTCCTGGACGAACGCCCATGCCGTGGAGTGTGTGGGCAAATTGGTTTGTACGTCCTTCTAGTTGTTGATACGTGAGTTTGGATCCATAAAACACGGTGGCCGTATT
>CBDVCG010000544.1:0-1616 GCA_965372425.1 uncultured Anaerolineales bacterium | reverse complement strand
TTACCTGGCGAATGGATTTTCGGGGCATGGTTTTCAGCAGTGTCACGCCGTGGGACGCTATATCGCAGAATTAATTCTGGAGGACGCCCCAAGCCTTGACCTCTCGATATTCTCCCCTCAGCGCATTCTCACGAACGAACCGGTTTTTGAAAGCAAAAGGAAACTCATTTGAACGATAAAGTGCGCAACCATCGATCAGTAGAAATGAAGGTATATAGAGTATGAAATGGCGGAATTTTCCTTTCCCTGAGACGCACATTGCCCCCTTGTTACTGGGGGTCGCGGTCGACTTCCTCTTTCCCAGGGTTCTGATCGCGAACAGCGCTGTCCCATTCGTGCTCGGCATCCCACTCTTGCTTGGTGGGCTTTTCATTATCTTTGGCGCGGTTCGAGAGATCGGCTCGGTGGACGTGGATGCACCGACGAAGCTCATCACATCTGGTCCCTACGCGTGGAGCCGAAACCCGATGTACGCGGCCTGGACCCTCATCTACATTGGTACGATATGCATTATCAACAGTGTTTGGCTTCTCCTCCTGCTTCCGGTCGCATTGGCCCTAACCCATTTCGTAGTGCTGCGGGAAGAGAAGAAACTTGAGGAGCTGTTCGGGGATAGTTACAGCGATTACCGCCAGAACGTAAGGCGATACATTTAATAAACATCCGAGTTTAAACACCCCATGTTTTGGGTCGGACATAATCATCTAAGTTTGCGATTGTTGGGTCGAGGTAAAAGTTGTTTGAATGAGTGATGATGGAGGCCAATTTTAGAGTGCACGATGGAAGAGGAGTCAGCGATGATCCAGGGGATGGATGAAAGAACGCTGCATGGCGAGATTCTCATCGAGGCAAGCCTTGAGGAAGCATGGAACGCCTGGACGACGGAGGCGGGCGTCAAGTCTTTTTTTGCGCCCGACTGCAACATTGAATTGAGACCGGATGGTTTGTACGAAATCTTTTTCAACCCAGAGGCGCCCCCTGGGGGTCGGGGAGGTGAGGGCTTACGAGTGTTAGCGCTGCAACCGATGAAGATGTTTTCATTTACGTGGAATGCGCCCCCCAGCTTGCCTTCCGTAAGAGATCAGCGCACGCATGTGGTTCTCAGGTTTTTCCAAGAGGATGGTAGCCATACAAGGGTGACTCTTCACCACGATGGTTGGGGTTCGGGAGGGGAATGGGATCAGGCGTTTGAATATTTTGATCATGCCTGGAATAAAATTGTTTTGCCCAGATTGAAATACAGGTTTCAGCACGGACCAGTGAACTGGCAAGATCCACCTGATCTTGAAAAGCTCACGAAGGAGGCCGAACGTGAGTGAAATCGTAAGTGAAAGAAGTAGAGGCCCGTTTTTTCCGGCTTTTACTGTGCCGAAAGTGTGCTTCTCTCTATAGCGGAGGAGGGCGATGTCCACCCGATCTCCCCCTCTTGAAAGGACGCATTGCTCACACCAGTCTACCTCGATTGCCAGCATTTGAAGGTAAGTCCTGGCTGCTATTTCTCCAGTCGCTGCTCGAGGAGCCACGTGTATAGTTGGGGATCGGCATAGGCCTGCTTCCACGCATCGGCATGGTTTGTATCCGCATAATGCGTAAAGCGAACATTGGCAGGGCACTGG
>CBDVCG010000543.1:0-1641 GCA_965372425.1 uncultured Anaerolineales bacterium | reverse complement strand
GTAGTCGATGATCGGGGAAAGGATCTCGTACTCCACGTCGATGAGGGATAACGCCTCCTCCGCGATTGCCTCGGTCTCGGCTGCGACAAATGCTACACGATCACCCACAAACCGAACCTTATGATCCAGGGAGAAAGTGTCCAGCGGACCTGGAATTGGATCGGACTGCCCAGCCGTGGAATAGACCACTCTGGGGATGTCCTCCCAGGTGAGCACGGCAGCGACACCAGGAAGTGCGCGCGCCTCCTCCGCATCGATGCGCTTTATCCTGGCATGTGCGACCGGGCTGTGCAGAACTTTTGCGACCAGCATGCCGCGCATTTCGATATCTGCCGTGAATGCAGGTTTACCTTGCACAAGCTTCTGTGCGTCGACTTTCGGTTCTGGTTTGCCCACAGTCTTGAACGGCTGCTGACGCGATGCGATTTGGATCCTGGGCATGATTTCCGTGCGGGTGACCACATCCGGTCCGCCCCGTTCCCAGTCTCCCTCGGGTCTTGGTAGATCTTCGGAGGGGAAAATATCAAGTATTAAGGGTTCTCCGCCACCTATCGGGTCGACTGTTTCACCGCGAAGAACCGCGGCGGCACGCAAGATGGCCTGCACCGGTTTGAGGTAGCCAGTACAACGGCAGAGGATCCCCGAGAGACACTCCCGGACCTCGGCATCAGTCGGATTCGGATTCTTCTCCAAAAGCATCCGGGCGGAGAGCACCATGGCAGGCGTGCAAAAGCCGCACTGGATGGCGCCGGTCTCTACAAAGGCAGTCTGGATTTCATCCAATCCCTCGGTCTTATGCCAACCTTGATCCGGATGCTCGCCCACGGATTCAATCGTGGTGATGGCATGCCCATCGACCTGCACAGCGAGCATGACACACGCGTTCACCGGCGCACCATCGAGCAGCACCGTACATGCGCCGCATTCTCCAGTTTCACAACCATGTTTCACGCCAAATAAACCAAGATCTTCACGTAAGAGGTTAAGGAGTGTATTGTCAGGACTTGCTTCGACCTCGATAGAAACTCCGTTGAGAAGGAAGTCAATTCGCATCAGACCTTAACCTCCTTGAGCACTCGCTGGACGAGAACCCCGGCAACGTGAGCGCGATATTCCGCGCTCGCAAAGGCGTCCTCAGCCTGGGCGTAAGCCCGGGTGGCTGCCTCCGAGACTTCCTCGAAGCTGCGTTCTTTGATCACAGATTCTTCGGCATCATGAACTCGTATCGGTCTTGTGCCGTATCCTCCCAGGGCGATCCAGATCTTCGCACTATCTCCCTCACCATGAAGGGCAGCGGCGGCACAAACTATAGGTCGGTCTGCGGGAGCACGCGCCACATAATCAATGGCCATCGCCTTCGGTTTTCTCAGGATGACTTTTGTGATCAGGAATCTCGCGTCTGGTTCTTCGCGTGTGCGCAGAAAATCCTCCAGGGAGATGGATTCGGCCCCCGGTTCAATGACCACGTTTGCGTCCAACACCATGAGCCCTGTCAGAAGTGAAGAACGCCCGTCTGCTTCAACGAGCGTTCCAGCGAGCGAGGACATCTGACGCATATTCAACCCAGCTTCTAATCGACATGCCGCCACAAGCGCGCCGGGAATCTCCGTCCCATGCTCGATAAAACTTTGTAATTTACAG
>CBDVCG010000542.1:0-1673 GCA_965372425.1 uncultured Anaerolineales bacterium | reverse complement strand
GGTGTAAAAAAGCTCGCCGCTCACAGAAGTCGCACCACCTTCATCATTGACGATATCCGCAGGGGGGAATTGCGCACCTGCGATCGAGAAACCTCCGGTGTCATCCTCATTTCCTCCGCGCTCTCCCCCACCGAGGGCGCCACAGGATGTTATGAGAAGGGCAAGCGCGATGATGAGTGGGTAAAAACGAAATCTGCGAAAATCCATGATGTTCTCCTTACTGATTCACTCTAGGACGTTCAGGCTAAGCATGAGGATTCCTTCTTTGAACAATCTCTCTAACGCGGCATGCACATTGCCATGGGAAAGGACAAGGTTCTGGCTAATGATCCAAAACCCAGACACTATCCTACTGGATCTACCTTAAGGTCAGTTTAGAAAAAGCCAGCTTGTGATATACACAATCTGCGCATGGAACGATGGTCTGTTGTAGCAGGGCTTTAATATCGTGGCAAGTCCGGGTCCACGCGAGTAGCCCATTCATTTATCCCGCCCTTGAGATTCTTGATTTTCTTAAAACCGGCGCCTGCAAGAAGCTCTACTGCGCGCGCCGATCGAGTGCCCGATTTACAAAAGATGACCATATCATCGGCGCTGTCGAGCTCATGTAATCGAGATGCGAGAGACCCGAGTGGGTACAGCTCAGCGGTCGGGAGGCTTGATATTTCCAATTCATGGGGCTCTCGCACATCGATGAGACGCATAGGCTTGCCTTCAGTCAGAATTTGATTTAATTCATCAACTTCCATCTCCCATTCAGATGGCAGGCGGCCATCTTCGTGATCGTGTCCTGGAACACCACAAAAATCCTCATAATCTACGAGCTGCTTGATATCCGCTTCTGGTGAACATACCCTGCAACTTGGATTTTTCCTCAAACGGACTTCGTCGAAAGTCATGCTGAGCGCATCATAGATGATGAGCCTGCCAACCAGCGTCTCGCCGATTCCGAGCAGAAGCTTCAAGGTTTCCGTCGCCTGGATAGAGCCGATGGTCCCTGGGAGGACACCAAACACACCGCCTTCGGCGCAGGATGGCACAAGCCCAGGAGGTGGTGGTTCTGGAAATAAGCAGCGGTAGCAGGGCCCTTCTTCAGCCCAGAATACACTTGCCTGTCCTTCGAATCGAAATATGGACCCATACACATTCGGCTTTCCAGTGAATACACAGACATCATTGATGAGATACCGAGTGGGGAAATTGTCGGTCCCGTCGACGATGAGATCGTATGGTTCAACGATTTTGAAGGCGTTCTCCGATGTGAAAGGTTTATCGTAGGTGCGGATCTCGATGTCCGGATTTAGATCGAGCAAACGGTCTCGAGCGGAATCCACCTTTCGGTCACCCAGCCGGGCGGTCCCGTGAACGATCTGTCGCTGCAGATTGGTGAAATCGACGACGTCGTAATCTACCAATCCCAATTTCCCTACGCCGGCGGCGGCAAGGTACATCGAAACCGGAGAGCCCAGGCCCCCGGTGCCGATGATGAGAACGGAGGATGCTTTAAGCTTCTCCTGTCCAGCCAGCCCTACCTCGGGCATGAGCAGGTGGCGGGAATAGCGCAGGATTTCTCCGTGGGTAAGTTGCTCTTTGCTTCGGTCTTTAATCGTGATAGTCATTTTTGGATCCTGTCAGTCGCTGCGTTATGCCTCACTGTCGGAGGTGTGTCCGGT
>CBDVCG010000541.1:0-1685 GCA_965372425.1 uncultured Anaerolineales bacterium | reverse complement strand
GCTGGAAGATGCTTACATCAGATTGGTTGGAGACCAGTCATGAGACTTGGTCTGTTGAGAGGATATGGTCGTGCAGCTTATACGACCTTTAAGATGACTCTCCGGCAGAACGTCATGGATGGCTTCATCATTTTTACTGTACTCATCCAGCCACTCATCATTGCCGCGATGGCGTTGTGGATGCTCCAGGATAGCATCGAGAATCCGGCTATGTTCATCATCGTAGGGAGTGGGCTCACGGGGCTATGGAGCAGTCTGTTGTTCGTCAGTGGAAACAGCATCACCACGGAGAGGTGGACCGGCACGCTCGAAATGCTTGTTGCGCAGCCGACTCCCTTCGCCATCATTGTGTTCGGGAAAAATCTTGCCCACGTGAGCCAATCGCTAGGGTCGATGATCGTGGCCTACGTTCTCGCTGTCGTAATCTTCGGGCTACAGCTGACGATAGGGGAGCCCACATTGTTTGTGATCGCAATTGGATTCACCGTTGTTGCATTCGTTTGCTTTGGTTTAGTCGTCGCACCGATATTCGTGATGAACCCGGGAGTTCAAGGGTGGCAGAATTCGATGGAATTCCCGATTTTCATATTGAGCGGCTTCCTGTTTTCGATCGCGCTACTCCCCGGTTGGACCACGCCCCTTAGCTACATCCTGGCGCCCTACTGGGCAGCGAGGGCTTTGCAAGGCGCGTCGAGCGGCGGCGCCTCGACTGCAGATATTCTGTTTTCGTTGGGGATGCTCATCTTATTCAGTGTCATCTATTTAATCATTGCTGCATTTCTCTTTCGCAAGCTGCTGATCAAGGCAAGATCAGACGCGACATTGGCTGGTCAATAGACGGAAGGGTCAAGGTTGGATCGGTTGGACGTTCGATGATGCGAATATCAAGAAATCTCAATATATTCTTTCAGGGAGCCCTCCTATCCTACATCGCCCTCTTCCGCTGGCTGCGACCTACGACCTATATGGCCTCGAAAATAGTGATGCCGCTTTTTCAGCTTCTCTTCTTTACATACCTGGGGGTAAGCGCCACCGGGGTAGAAACCGCCAGCTTCTACGTGGTTGGCAACGCCATGCAAATCACAGCGATTAGCGGCATCTACGGCGTTACGATGAGTATTGGGGGAGATCGCTGGTCAGGGAACCCTCCCCTACCTATTTGGTTCCCCGGCTAACCGAATCACGATGTTCCTGGGGCGTGCTTTTTTCCATATCTTTGATGGAATGCTTGGTGTCTTCATCGGATTTGCGTGGGGGGTTTTCCTGCTAAACCTAGATCTCTCAAACACGGACATTCCAGCACTCATACTCACGATAATAATCACGACGATCAGCACCGCGGGACTTGGTCTTCTAATGGGATGCCTCGCCCTTATCACCCGGAATATCATGTTCGTGAACAACACGGTGTATTTTCTACTGCTCATCTTCAGTGGAGCGAACATACCCGTCCAGGTGCTGCCGTCTGCTCTGCAAATGATCTCCTTCATATCCCCCCTGACCCGAGGGATCGCCGCTGCCCGTATTCTCATCCTCGGGGGCGATCTGTCACAGGTAGCTGGGCTGCTCTCAGGAGAATTGGCAATCGGTCTTATTTACGGCGTGCTGGGGTACTCGCTATTCCACTGGTTTGAAGTCCAGGCGAAAAAACAGGGTACCCTCGATAGTGTTTAATGCACGCGCAG
>CBDVCG010000540.1:0-1686 GCA_965372425.1 uncultured Anaerolineales bacterium | reverse complement strand
CCCACCCGTGAAGCAAATATGGGGGACACCAATCTCCCGGAGGATATCGAGCACGCGGATCCAGGATTGATGATCGAGTTCCGGGAACGATCTCGGTCGAGCGTTGTAGCAATGTGAGCAGTTCGCGTTGCACCGGTAAGTGAGCGCGAGGTCCATTCGATAAGGGGCGGTCGGGATGTGTGAGAGCGGGGGGAGTACCTCGAAATTAAGGTCGTGAATCGGGCATGCGTTGTTCGGCCGTGAAATACCTTCGATCTTATCTTGCAGGTCCTCAAAGTCCATCTCTGCAGTTTTTATCGAGACCCGATAGCGTTTGCGAAGATCACGGATAGCCTCTTTCTTTGAACGTCCTTCAAGCATGAGCCATGCCATGTATGCTGCCGTCGGATTCAGGTGCAGGGCGCGATTAGCGTTGATGAGCAGAAGGCCTCGCCCATCCTCTTCCACGCGTAAGTGGAGCTGGGCGCGATCCTCGGGTCCGAATATCTTTTCATAGGCGAAAAGTCCCACCTTGAATTCGTTCGGAACAGCTCTTTGGAGCAGATTTAGGCTCACCGTCCCCCTCCCGCACAGGCGCAGGCACAACCGGCGCAAGCACACGCACAGGCACAACCGCCGCCGCCGGAAGAAAACCCACCGCTGCTGGTCCGCACGGGTGGGGGGTTCGTCGTCTTCGTGACGCCGTTTGTAAAACCGACGACATTCGAAACAAGATTTGACGCTGTATTTTGGACGCCGTTCACAACTGAGGCAGCCGCCGTGGCGCCAGGTAGGGATGGCATGGAAATCGTCCGGCTTCCACCCAAGGGCGCCGAAACTTTGGTAGATGGCATGCTTGGTCGCGGCGTCGATGGTGCATAGCTCCACCACCACGGTGGGAGATACATGGGTCCAGTTTGGAATGTGCGACGTGTGCGATCATCGAACTTATCATCCAGCAACGTCCATTCGATTGATTCTCCGAATTTCTCTGATTTCACTTCCGGCGTTTCTGCCGACTCGACTTGAGCCCAGGCTTTCTCGGTGATGGATTTATAGTATTCCCGCGTTTCCTTGAGGCTGAACCCTTCCATCTTCTTCTGAACCGATTTGACCAACGCGATCATGACTTTTTGGAGCCCGCTTCGTCGTTTGTTTTTTGGCACTTCGGTCATGACGGTAAGGAATTTCTTCTCGTACTCCCTCATCTTTTTAGGCAGCGGTTTAATGATCTCGATGGTCAAGGGGTCTTCTTTGACCACACGAGCGGCTTCCTTTTTTATGAGTGAAAACAGGATCATGGTGAGGACACGATCGAGAGGTCTCTCGAGCAGGACTGCGGCTTCAACCGCGGTGAGCCCCCGCTTGATGCCGTGGCCTTCGATTGAAATTTTCGGGGGGAGATAATCCAGTTTTCGTCTGCGGCTCGACCAGGTCCCCAGACCGATCAGACCGATGATGCCGGCGAGCACGCCTCCCATGCATAAAACAGAGAAAAGAGCATCCGTGTCGATGGTAAAAGCGGGCGCTCGAACGATGGAACCTTCAGGTACGTAGGCGAGAGGAAATGAGGCGCCGAATTCGTATTGTTTCGATCCACTGGCGGTTGGATTCCGCCATGTGTAGACGACTCGCCCGTCGTCGTCCAAGCCCGTGCTTGGCGATTCGGGCCACCCTGATGGGGATGCATGCCAGCGGGGTTCCTCG
>CBDVCG010000539.1:0-1691 GCA_965372425.1 uncultured Anaerolineales bacterium | reverse complement strand
ATGAGCCTCTCGAACATCGCTCGATGTCGAACCTCCCTGGGATAATCGTATGGAACTTTTCTTCTCTCTTCCAACTCTTCAACGTAAGCATGCCAGAGATTACAGCGGCTGTTCATCTCCCGCACCGCTTTCCGCCCAATGGCGGATTTCCATTTCACCGTGATTTGCTGATAGCGGTGCAGGAGATCCTTGTACGTATGTGTTTGTCGGGAATTCATCGCCGCTTGCTGGACTGAGAGTTCGTCTAGGGTGAGCAAGAAACCGCCTAAAGTCAGGCGCGGGAAGGTGGGAGATCCCGCATTGGGTTGTGACGCCAAAGGCCAGTAAACCTCCTCAGAGAGGAGGTATGGCTCCATATTTTCTAGCATCGCTTCGGTTAGGGAAAGGTTGTACTCAACTTGATGCATCTGCCTCAGAGGCTTCGTACAAGGCTGATTGAATCGCGTCGAGAAGCTGGCCACGAGTTGCAGGTTTGACGAGGTATCCAGCAGCACCGAGGTCGTCGCCGGTGCGAATATCCTCTTGCCTTCCTCTGGCGGTGAGAAAGATAATCGGAGGAGGGGGTGTGGGATCTTCCTTGAGATCACGAGCCACGTCGAAGCCTGATACCTCGGGCATCATGACGTCGAGCAAGATCAAATCGAATTTATCGGCACGAATGCGTGTGAGAGCTTCCGCACCTGAGTATGCGTGTTCCACATGGAATCCTGCGGGTGTGAGCGTGAGCTCAATCAACCCTACGGTGTCTGGCTCGTCATCGACGATGAGGATCTTTACTGGGGAGGACATCTAAGACCTATGGGTTTCCGCATTGGCGGTCTATTCTAGCCGTCTCTGCTGATTTGCACAATCTGAATCATTACCTTCTGCTTGAGGAACATTTAGACCACGAGGAGAAGCGGATGTTCCAGCAGGTTTTTGAAACTCTGAAGCCACTGTGCTGCCTCGGCGCCATCTGTGACGCGATGGTCTGCTGAGATGGTCGCCTTCAATCGCATACCAGCTACAATCTGACCGTCTCTGACTACGGGGCGTTCGTGGACACCCCCGACCGCCAGGATGGCAGCTTCGGGTGGGTTAATAATTGCGATGAAATGGTCGACATCGAACATGCCCAGATTCGAAACTGTAAACGTGGATCCCTCGATGTCCTCCTGATGGACTTTGCCTTCACGCGCGCGCTCAGCCATGGCCCTCGCCTCCGAGGAGATCGAAGGAAGCGGTTTTTGATCAGCGTCTCGAGCAACCACGGTGAGCAGGCCGTCCGGTACTGCGACGGCGATTCCGATATTGATCTCTCCATGACGCACGATCGAATCTCCGTCAAGCGAGGCGTTTAAATTTGGGAACTCCCTCAACGCCAACGCCGCCGCTTTGACGATGAAGTCATTTACAGAAAGTTTCTCATCTTCAGCGAGGATCTCGTTGTATTCTTTGCGCATGGTCATGAAGGGTTCTGCGTCGACTTCCGTGGTGACGTAGAAGTGCGGCACCTGTTGTTTAGATGAGGTCATGCGGCGGCCGATTGCGCCTCGGAGCCTGGCTAGAGGCACCCGTTCCGTCTTAGGCGAAATTGCCGAACCGATCAAGCGAGTAGATGTTGGACCCGAGGCCGCGGCCTCGACATCCTTCTTGACTATTCGTCCGCCAGAACCACTGCCAGCTATCGCCCCAAGGGGGACGCCGAGATC
>CBDVCG010000538.1:0-1700 GCA_965372425.1 uncultured Anaerolineales bacterium | reverse complement strand
AGAAAGGCGGCGTTGGGAAAACGACGACGGCCATCAACATGGGCGCGTATATGGCCGCGTATGGTAAGCGAGTTGCAATCGTAGATCTGGACCCGCAGGCAAATGCAACCTCCAGCCTCGGCGTAGATCATGAGGATGTGTCCCTGGGTACATACGATGTGCTTATCCGGCAGGCGCCGCCATCGGATGCGCTTCTCCACAATCGAAAACTGGGGCTCTCCATCATTCCTTCCTCAACTGCGCTCGCGGGAGCCCAGGTCGAATTGGTGGATCTGCCAGAAAGAGAAAAAACACTTCAAAGATCGTTGAGCCCTCTGGAGAATAAATTCGATTACATCTTGATCGACTGCCCTCCTTCGCTTGGCCTGCTTACCGTAAATGGCCTGCTTGCAGCTTCCCATGGGGTCATCATCCCCATTCAATGCGAGTACCTCGCTCTGGAAGGGCTCACCCAGCTTATGCGAACACTGCAGAGAGTTCGTTCAGCGATATTCCCAGAGCTGTCGATACGCGGACTATTGCTTACAATGTATGACACACGCACCAATCTATCGAAGGATGTCGTCGACGAGGTACGTAAGCACTTTCCTAAACTCGTTTTCAAGACAATCATCCCGCGGAGCGTCAAGCTTGCAGAAGCGCCCTCACACGGTTTACCTATCTCCTTCTACGCACCCAAATCACCGGGAGCGCTAAGCTACAATGCATTTACAGTTGAACTGCTGAAAGGCGACGGCATGACAGTTAATAAATCCCTCATTAAGGCGGAAGCCTGAGATGAGTAGAAAGCGTGCACTTGGAAAAGGACTTGATGCGCTCATACCACCGGGCGAGGCTCCCGTATCAACGCGGGAAGGTATACTCGAAGTTTCTACTGATTCCATCCTTCCAAACCCGCGGCAGCCGCGGCGCACTCGTAATGATGCAGAGCTGCAAAATCTCGCCGATTCGATCCAGGAGCATGGCGTACTTCAGCCTCTGGTTGTACTTCCTGCGAACGCAGACGGGAGCCATGAGCTCATCGCCGGCGAGAGACGTCTCGAGGCTGCGCGCCTTGCCGGCCTGACCAGCGTTCCTGTCATCGTTCGCATCGCCGATGAACGCCAGCAACTTGAGCTTGCGCTTATTGAGAACTTGCAGCGCGAAGACCTCAACCCCTTAGAAGCTGCCGAGGGTTATCGCCAACTTGCCGAAGATTTTGGTCTTTCTCACGAAGAGATCGCCGAGCAGATGGGTAAAAGCCGGACTGCTGTGAGCAATACCCTCCGACTGCTCAGATTATCAGCCGCCGTGCGACAAGCACTGCAATCAGGGAAAATCAGCGAGGGTCATGCTCGCGCACTGCTCTCACTCCCCACAGCGCAGGCACAATCTGGGGCGCTCAAGGTAATCCTCGATCGCGATTTGAGTGTGCGTCAGACCGAGGAGCTGGTCCGTCAGATGCAGGGGGAGAGAAAAAAAACCAAAAAGACCGTCAGCCGCTCGCCGGAAGAAACTGACATCGAAGACCAGCTTCGTGCGCTGTTGGGAACCCGCGTCACACTTAAGCGAGGTCGTAAAGGTGGGAGCATGACCATCTACTTCTTCTCCGATGAAGAATTGAATGCCCTCGTAGATCGGATAAAGCAGCTCCCGGAAGCTTGAACATCCTCACGAAGGACGGTCCCTGAGCGAAGGCCATGGTCCTTGGATAAATGATA
>CBDVCG010000537.1:0-1706 GCA_965372425.1 uncultured Anaerolineales bacterium | reverse complement strand
GTCCCTCCAGGATGCGTGGGAGATTCACTCCGGCAAGCCAGCCTGTCGCGATGTTTCCAAGATATCCCTCCACACCCGTGATCTGTCCAGCGAGTAGAAAATCATCTCGTCCTCGAAATTGCAGCGTCTGCCGCAGTAGTTCCGGTGCATTTACAAACGTATTTCGATGCATTTGTCCATAGCGCACAAAATTTGCCTGCGCCATACCCGGGATCAGACGCAACACCCGCCGCTGTTCCTCATACCTCAAGTTGGTCTGGAACCCCACGAGGTTGTAGAGCGTACCCACCAGGTTGTCCTGCCGCAGTTGCACGACTGCATGCGATCGCCGGTTCGTTCGAGGATCGATCAATCCGACGGGTCTCATCGGACCAAACGCCAGGGCATCGTGCCCTCGTTCTGCAATAACCTCGATAGGCAGGCAACCCTCGAAATATTTTGACATTCCGGCCTTCACGCCCCTCTGGATGGCATCCTCAAAAGAACGCAGAGGGATCCTCTGAGCTGCAAGCAATGCACCGATGAAAATGTCGTATTCTTCTTCATTCAACGGGCAGTTGACGTAGTCCCCGGATTCAAGTTCGCCTCTTCCATAGCGCGAACCCCGGAACGCAATGTCCATATCCAAACTTTCCAATTCAACGATCGGTGACAACGCATCGAAAAAATAGAGATGATCCTGACCCGTCATACGGGAAAGATCTTCCGCCAGCGCTTCTGAGGTTAGTGGACCAGACGCCAATATCACCGGACCAGGAGGGATGCTGCGCATCTCCTCTCGGATTACCTCGATACGGGGGTGCGATTCGAGTAATTTCGTGACCCTCTCCGAAAAAAGCTCTCGGTCCACCGCAAGCGCCCCTCCAGCGGGCACCGATGTTCCCTGTGCAATTTGCACAAGGATCGAACCGAGCTGCTCTAACTCTCCTAAAAGGACGCCGGTCGCGCGATCAGGTAATTTCGACCCCAGCGAGTTCGAACACACCAACTCACCAAGTTTTGATGTTTGGTGTGCGCCGGTTTGAACATCAGGTCGCATCTCATAGAGCTGCACTTGCACGCCAGTTTCCGCCGCCTGCCAAGCAGCTTCTGAACCTGCCAACCCCCCACCGATCACTTTTATCGTTTCCACAACAGCTCGATTCTATCATGCACATTGTGGCACGCAACTTGCAACCTAGAAACTACCGTTGTATACTGTTCTGCGAGGAAAGCCATGTTACAAATACAAGATCAATCCCTACGACCACTAACCACAGCTCATTTAGCTCAAACCATGAGCATGCTCGTTCTTTCAAATCAAGAGCTGCGAGACCGTGTTATTGCGGAGTTGGCTTCCAATCCCGCACTTGAAATTCAGGATGAACGTGTTTGCCCGGGTTGTAAGCGGGTACTCCGTGGCACGATCAGGTGCCCAGTGTGCACCCAGAAATCCAAGTATGATGAGCCGCTTGTGTTCCTTTCTCCTCGAGATTCCATGCGGCGATACCCGCGTCGATCTTTTGAAGAAGCACCGACGGATCAGGAACCTGCAGCTCCCGAAGACCTGACCACCTATGTACTAAGGCAGCTCGCCGCCGAGCTGCAACACGAAGATCGCCCCCTCGCAATCTACATCCTGTCAAGCCTTGACGATGACGGCTTCCTCAGTGACCCAGCACCCTTCATCGCTCAAGCTACAAGGAAGAGTATTTTCGAGGTGCAGC
>CBDVCG010000536.1:0-1710 GCA_965372425.1 uncultured Anaerolineales bacterium | reverse complement strand
GGGACGGCGGAATGCGAGAGCCGTGCATTATGCGGTGGCCGGGGAAGGTGCCGGAGAACAGGAAATCCAGCAGGTAAAAAGCTGCCACACCACAAATCGTAAGCAATCCTCCGTACAATTCCCACTTCCAGCCCAACAGCAATCCCAACCATACCGCAAAGAAGGCCATCATCAGTCCGATTTCACGGACCGTCAGATTGAGAATAGGTTCAAATCCATCAACAATTGCTTCACCGACGAAAATAAGCAGAATCAACGCAGCCATAATCCCTGCAGAGATCCTCGCGATCCAGCGAACGACGCGCACGGTTTTGTCTCCGTTCGTGTCTGTCATGTCTACTCCTGAGAGCGGTTATTCGCCCACGTATTACTCATCTATCTCTACCCTCACTTGCAGACGCCCCGAGTTATCATATAGATCAACATCATTAATTCCGAGGTAGAGAATGCCGCTTTCGCCGATGGAATGATGGTATCGTTCACCGATTAGAAAGGGTTCAAAGTCACCGATGCGACCAATTAATGCCGCATGGGAAACCCCCTCCATAACATTACACCTGCAGCGAGGATCACCCCCTGACCCAATAGCATCGTATTCTCCACCTGGCCAGGGTGACCATCTGCCAGATACGTAAATAATCGTAAGAAGATCTCCAGCTTCGACTTTGATATGCGTGTTAGTCCATCCATCCTTCGCTTCGACATTAATTATTTCAACGTCCCGCGAGCCGCCTAGATCGTATGAAAACGAACAAGCTAAAGTCATCAGAAAAAGCAACAATATTGGGGAGCTTAATGCGAAGTTTCTTTTTATGATCCTTACTTTCTGTATGAATCTCGTCTTTGAACTTCACGAAGCGAAGCGGAGTATCCGGGCGGGTAGCCACCCTGCCCTCCACACTGCTTGGCTGTCAGGATTTCTCCATCGGGTTTTTCTCAGCCAAATCTCACCGCACACGGGTGCCTGCACTGAGCCCGTCGACGCATCGGCTGAGGATAACCCCGGAGATTTTCTAGGGCAGCGAATGGTTCACACGTTCTAAGAAGTTGGCATCCCTCTCGATCGCCACCAACCCACTAAGAACAGTATTCCAGGAATAGCAACAATCACCAACATAAGATAAGGGATAGCTGAGCGAGGGAAATCCTGAGTGATCGGTATCTGAATAAGAAGCACCAAAAGCGTTGCTAACTGGAAAACAAGAGCAATCGCTCCCCCCAATTTCTCCCAACGCCAGGCGATGCCTAATCCCAGGACACTCAGAAACATCAAGATTGGGGGGAGTGCTTCTACAAAAGAAGTGCCCTCTACTACATACGGGTTTGCTTTTCTGGTTGTCATCCAGTTCCATGCATAATCAGTAAGCATCATTAGAGCGTAAACAATGATGGGAAAGGACCAGATACGCGCAATCCGGCGTATCCATTTCATTGCCCGATCATTGGTATCACGATCCTTTGTCATAATTGATCCTCCTTATATTGCTACGGTTCCGAACGGATTCGGGATGAGAGGTCCGGTAAGGATGCGGATGAGTTGATGCTGGACACGTTAAGTACACGCTTCATCCCGATGTTAGGCGCAGTCTTTTTGTGCCAGCACGAATAAATGAGAGGCTCCTGGTGATGTGCTGTCTGCTACGACTCTTGACCATAGGATATCAAACCCACATTCCTTGACCATATTCAGGTTCGTCTCGGCGTCGTAGT
>CBDVCG010000535.1:0-1724 GCA_965372425.1 uncultured Anaerolineales bacterium | reverse complement strand
CACGCTTCCTAAGAAAATCAAGAAACCGGGGATCCTTCGGGATGACCCGATGAGTGAAGCAGGACGAAAAACGTTGTTATTTCACTTCGTCAGGATGCTTGCGAATGAAGGTGGAACGCGAAATGGATCGGATATCGAAAAGTTGCATGACATGCGCGTGGCTACGCGGAGAATGCGTTCTGCGATGCGGGTGTTTAGACCCTATTATCAGAAGAAGGCGATTCGTCCTTTTGTAAAAGGTCTTCGCCAAACGGGAAGGGCGCTTGGTTCCGTGCGTGATCTGGACGTCTTCATGGAGAATGCGGCAGCGTATTTACAAACTCTCCCTCCCGAGGATCAAACCTCCCTGGACCCGCTGCTCAGCTCCTGGGAAGTTCAACGTGAGGCGGCGAGAGCGAAGATGATAACCCACCTAGACTCGAAGAACTACGATCGCTTTGTGTCAGGGTTCGGGGATTTCCTGACGACAGAAGGCGCTGGGGCGATTCTGCACGATCCCTCAAAGCCGACCGCTGACCGCGTTTTTCAAATTATTCCTGTACTTATATATCATCACCTCGAGGTTGTTCTTGCGTACGAGAATGTCCTTCAAGGTGCATCTTTGGAAACCCATCATGCGCTCCGAATAGATATGAAAAGATTTCGATACATCCTCGAATTTTTCCAGGAGGTCCTCGGAGATGAGGTCAAACCCGTCATCGCAGATGCCGTAGCAGTTCAAGATCACCTCGGAGCTCTCAACGACGCAGATGTTGCCTGCCAGATACTTATCGAGTATCTTGACGATTGGCGCGAGAAGGATCAACGTGAACGCATCAACATTCAAGGGGTTACGCAATACTTGATCGCGCAGCAAACTACACTGCGCGCTCTGGTTGACACGTTCCCCGAGCGATGGGAACACTTTACCCGGAGAGAGATGAGAAGAGAACTCAGTTTTGCGGTGGGCAATCTGTAGCATTATTCAAACGAGGAGATGATGGAATGCTGGAGCAAATAGACCTCACAAAAAAACTCAGTAAAGCCGAGTACAAGAAACAGCTGCCTCATCTTCAGCGCCGCCTTTATGATCTGCAATATGTCGCCTGGAAATCGGGCGTCCCCAGCGTAATTCTCTTCGAAGGTTGGGATGCAGCCGGAAAAGGCACGACGATCAATACGCTCACCCAGAGGCTGGATCCAAGGGGATTCAAGCTTCATCCGATCCGTGCTGCCCGAACCTATGAACATATGCACCCATGGCTGTGGCGGTTCTGGCTGAAGCTCCCCAATTATGGCGAGATGGCTATATTCGACCGCAGTTGGTATGGGAGAGTTCTCGTTGAACGCGTGGAGAAATTGATCCCGAAGAAGGACTGGAGAAAGGCTTACCGAGACATCGTAAGTTTTGAACGAACGCTCGCAGACGATGGGTATGTGTTGGTAAAATTCTGGCTTCATATCGATAAAAAAGAACAACGACGCAGGTTTAAGCTGCTCGAGAAAGATCCGTTGAAGAGTTGGCAGGTTACGGATGAAGACTGGCGCCACCACAAAGAGTACGCAACATATCTCATCGCCGTAGAAGAGATGCTGGAGAGGACGGAGGCGGAATGGGCGCCCTGGACGATTGTAGAAGCGACGAATCGTTGGTGGGCTCGTACAAAGGTGTTCAACGCAATTATCAATGCACTGACATTAAGATTAGAAGAATTGGGGAAATTGCCGGCTCACTTAACCGGTAA
>CBDVCG010000534.1:0-1731 GCA_965372425.1 uncultured Anaerolineales bacterium | reverse complement strand
GTGGATCACCTGACCAGGTTGATACAGCGGCTTATCGGTGGTCAGGAGTATCTTAAAGTCTCGTTCGAGCGTGACACTCTGTTCGAGGCGGTCTACCCCTTGACTGGATACAGTCTCCACGATGAGGGTTTGTGATGGATCCAGACCCTCAGGGACATGAAAGTTCACATCTGCAGATCCATTCGAGTCCGTTTTTCCCTGGAAGAGCTGGACGATCTCACCGCCGTCCACCGACTGCATCTGAACCCGAACATCGGCATCAGCGATGGGTTTCTGGTCGGCCGTGTTACGGACGAGGACGCGCATCGCGGCGGTGCTGCCTGGCACGTAGCTCGTTTGCCCGAGCACGATGGTTTCCATCGCATTTATCTGATCGGGCAGTCGGGCAAAATAGACCACGCCCGCACAAAGAAGCACGGCTCCAAAAAGCGAGAGGACCACCAAGATCAGCAGCGCAATTCGAGATTTCGACATCAGAGGCTCCTTCCAGTCGACCTATTGGATGATACGGTAAAGACGCTAGATGTGACAAGGTTGTTCCCCATCAACCTCGCCCTGGTTGACATAATTGTTCGCAGAAGGGGTTTCTATCGACCGTGGCATAGGAGTTGCAATAGTGGAACGTGGGGGCAGGCCCGGTTACTTAGGACTTAAGATGTATCGTCCCGCACTGTAAGGTCGTCTACGATAGGTGAGAAACGATCATTCAGGTTGAGATAATGCCAGAGCAAAAGTATTGGGTGAATAGAGGACTATGTGAGGGGGGGACATGAGTGAGAAGAGGATCCTTCTCGTTGAGGATGAACAAGGGAACATCGACGTCGTGCAGAATATCCTCGAGCTTATGTTCAATCAGCACACGCTGCTGATCGCCCGCGATGGCCATGAGGCGATCAAGATGGCGTACGAAGAAAAACCTGATCTCATTCTCATGGATCTTGGCATCCCGAAGCTGGATGGTTGGGAAGTGACGCGCTCGTTGAAGAGCAATGAGAATTTTCGTGATGTTCCCATCCTCGCAATCACCGCTCATGCAATGATTGGAGATCGAGAAAAGGCGCTCGCGGCGGGTTGTGATGACTACTTTACCAAGCCTATCGAGGTTGACGAATTTGTGGATTTCATGCGACCATATCTGACCGCTGCCTGAAACGGCACTAGTCAGAGAGGGATACATGAGAAAAGCGAGAGCATGGTGGCAAATATTTCGTACGATTGGCGGGGGAATGCAGGCTGGAAGACAATTAAATGCTTTATTCCGGTATTCTGTCCTGATGAGTTTGGAGCAGGTTAGTCTCTATAAATACTTAGAAGAGCCTAAGAGTTATGGAGAAATCTTGTCTGAATTGAATTTTGTAGATGGGGAGTACACACGAGAGGTGTTTGGAACTGTTGTCAATGATTCCAATAATGTCATTATCCTTGAGGGAGAGCACTACGTGCGAAATCCCGAGGAACCTCTTCCTAATTATGAGGAACTCATGAAGCGAACCAATCCCCGTATCCGGCCCCTTATGCAAGTGGCGGAGAATATGTCAGACGATATTCTCGGTAGGCTCATGGATGAACGGGTCGATCTCCCAGAGATGTTCGAGCGCAACGAGAACAAACTCGTCAATATGTTCCACGAGGTCATGGGAGCTAGTGTGTATTCGAAAGTAAGGCTCGCTGTTTTCAACTTTCTTCCTCGGAAAGAATTCCACTGGTTGCACGGAAAAAAATTATTGGAGG
>CBDVCG010000533.1:0-1750 GCA_965372425.1 uncultured Anaerolineales bacterium | reverse complement strand
AGGTGAAATAATGAATCCCGTTGGGGCACTGCGCCGCCGTGCCACAACATTGTTGTACAATGTTCCATCCTATAGGCATCTAGACGATAAATATGGATAGTCTTTGATTGGGGCATATGGCCATGTGCCCTTATATGTACCTCTCGAAGATCGACGCCGAACATCTGTTGACATTACTTACATGTTTTATGGTTGAGAAGACCGCTTACATGGCGTAAACTGTCTTCAAGTTGTCTGCATCGAGGAGGCGTAGCATGTCCCTGTCATCGCTAAAATGGAGCCGAGAAACCTTAGGTCCTGATCTGATGTCAGGACTGACGGTCGCATTGGTGAGCATCCCAGAAGGCATGGCGTATGCCATGGTCGCCGGAGTGAATCCGGTCTTTGGTCTTTATACCGGCATGGTCACCACGATCGTAGCCTCGCTGACCGGCAGTACATCTCTATTGGTTGTGACGCTGACGAATGCGTTAGCTCTGGTCACGGCGGATGCCATCGCAGGGCTTGAAGGACCTGTCGACATCACCACAGTATTCACCTTAACCTTCCTGGTCGGGCTGATCATGTTCTTGCTCGGTGCGCTAAAGTTGGGGAGCGTCATCCGCTTCGTATCCACAGAGGTGATGGCTGGCTTCGTATTTGCGACGGCGCTACTGATCGTGCTGGGACAGTATGGAGACCTTGTTGGGTATGAATCCGCGCTGGAGGGGGCAAATAAGCTAATCAAAGCCGTGGACATCACGTTGAATATCAGCGACTGGGATCTGTACACGGCTATCGTCGGATTCGGTTCCATCGCCCTCTTATTCGGGATGAAGAGCATTCGCTCGATTGAAAAATGGGCTGATATCCTCATCATCCTGCTGTCTTCCCTCTTTGTTGTGATCGTGGGTTGGGCGACCGTGGAGCTCGTCGGCGACATAGCCGATGTGCCTCAAGGGCTGGATGCACTGCCGAAACCGACTCTGCCCGATTTCAGCATGATCCCCGTGTTAATCGCACCGGCGATCGCAGCTGCGGTTGTAGGGTTAGCTGAGAGTTCCGGGGTGGGCTCTGCTTACCCGAATCCCGACGGCACGAAATCGAAGATGTCTCAAGATTTCACCTCGCAGGGTCTTGGCAACCTGGTCGGGTCCTTCTTCCAGGCGCTTCCGGCAGGTGGCTCGCTGTCGCGCACTGGTGTGAATGCAGGTGGCGGAGCCATGTCCAGGTGGTCGGGTGTATATGCGGGTTTGATGCTCGCCGTTGTGATCGTCGTCGCTGGAGGCGCCACAGAGTACATTCCGATGGCGGGCCTGGCGGCGCTGTTAATTGTAATTGGGATCGAAGCGATGGGGAAGGAAGGGCGTGTATTGGGGAGGTCGTTTCGAATCTCAAAAACCAACTCAGCCGTCGCTGTTATTGTCATCATCATAGCGGTTTTTGAAGATCTTACCATCGCAATCTTCGCTGGTGTCATTCTTTCCTTGCTCGTCCATACATTCCGAACTTCGAGAGGGGCGAAGGCGGTTCAACTCTTCCGCACTCCCGATGGCATGCTTGAGGAACGACCGGGTACGCATGAGCTACCATCGGATAGCGGCGTTGTAATCGAATTAATCGGGGATATCTCCTTTGCATCGGTTTACTCATTCGATGAGTTGATGCCTCCACCGGACTCCGGCGGGAATTCAGTCGTCATCATGCGGTTGAGGGGCTGGCAGCTGCACAGTATCACGTACATCGAATGGTTCGAGGCGTACAACAAGAA
>CBDVCG010000532.1:0-1758 GCA_965372425.1 uncultured Anaerolineales bacterium | reverse complement strand
GGGCCGTTCGGCGGCGGCGAAGCCGTCGACTCCCGCTTGTCGCCGCAGCCGGAGGTGCGCTGGGTACGATCGCGTACATTTCGCTGAGTGTATTCCCCATTAGTTTTCTGCCAACCCTGCTCTGGCCATTGGCGTACGGTGTGATCATGATCGGAACGATGTACTATCGTCTAAAAGGAATTCGACTATAGGCTCACAATGCTGACCGAGCTTCGCATCCAAAACTTCGCCATCATCGATGAGCTGACCCTTTCGCTCTCGCCTGGTTTCGTGGTTTTTACTGGGGAAACCGGCGCGGGGAAGTCGATCATCATTGATGCTGTTGAGCTGCTATTGGGTGGACGTGCAGACAACACGATGGTTAGAACCGGCGCCGAGGTTGCCCTGATCGAGGGTGTGTTCCATCTCGAACCAACTATCCAGGAAGGAGTTGCCCAGATTCTCGAACGAGAGGGGCTGCTCGACGACATAGGATATTGTGTCCTTGCTCGAGAGATTCGGCGAGAGGGACGGAATATTTGCCGGATAAATGGGCGGACGGTAAATCTTGGGTTGCTGACAGAATTGGGCGGCCGGCTTGTGGATGTTCACGGGCAATCCGAACACTTGAGCCTCCTGCGTGTGAAAGAACACCTTCATCTCCTTGATCGCTTTGCTCAGGATGAGAGCATTCTCGCCTCATACCGAGATTCTTTCCACCTATATTTAGATATCTATCAAGAGTTGGAAGAGCTTAAAACACGCGAGCAAGATGCCGCCCGCAGGACCGAGTTTCTAACATACCAAATCAATGAGATCGAGGCGGCTGCGCTTCAAACCGGTGAGGATAGCGGGCTTTCGGACGAACGCGTTCGATTATCAAACTCCGAGCAGCTCGCTCGCTTGACTGAAGATATAATCTCCGCGCTCGATGAACCTCCAGATGAAAGATTAAGTGCTTCGGATCTGCTCGGCCGGGCGGCCGAGGCTGCAGGACGTCTTGCTAAAATTGATCCGGGGACGGAGGATTTCTCCACCCAGACGCAATCTCTTGCAGAAGGCGCCTCAGAACTTGCACGATACCTACGAGATTACAGGGATTCGGTGGAGCATAACCCTCGCCGCCTTGATGAAATCGAAGAAAGACTTTCTCTCATAAACTCCTTAAAGCAGAAATATGGGGGCACCATCGATTCCATCCTTGAACATGGGCAATCCGCACAAGTGGAACTTGAGAACCTTACGCATGCCGAGGAACGCATTCAGGAGCTTGAGAGCGAGCTTGCAAAGCAACTAGAAAAGTTGAGCAAAGTTGGCCGCGAATTGTCTGAAGTTCGACGTCAAGCGGGAGACGACCTCAGCAAATTGATTGAGAGTGAATTACGTGATCTAAAGATGGATGGCGCGCAATTCAAAGTGGGCATCCAATGGAACGACGATGCTGATGGACTTCAGGTTGACGAGCGTGTACTCAGGTTCGATGCCACGGGAATCGATGAAGTTGAATTCCTCGTAGAGCCGAATCCAGGTGAGGGCTTGAAGCCCCTGACAAAAACCGCGTCAGGCGGCGAGACATCTCGTCTCATGCTTGCTTTAAAAAGCGTACTCGCTCAAGCCGATCGCACCCCCACACTCATTTTCGACGAGATTGATCAGGGAATTGGCGGAAGAGTTGGGGGCATCGTCGGCCAAAAACTCCTCGGTCTCGCGGAAGAGCACCAGGTCCTTTGCGTGACACACCTGCCTCAACTTGCTGCGTTTGGTGACCAGCACTTCAAG
>CBDVCG010000531.1:0-1778 GCA_965372425.1 uncultured Anaerolineales bacterium | reverse complement strand
TTCCAAGCATGGTGATGGCTGTGTGGGGCGCGAGGCGGGCGGCAAACAAACATGCCAGCGCCCCTGTCCCGACGATTACGGTGCGATTTTGATCGGTCATGGGATTATGGGAAAAAGCCAGAATACACTGGTGCTTGCTGCATGGATGAATGGCAAGGCGGGGGGGCTTTTTGCTTGGAAGATACCTCGCAGCAAGCTGCGGGGTTCTTCACTCCAACCATGTATTCTTTACACACGAGTAAGAACATCATCAGCCGCTTTCGCTTCCCCTGCGTCCGCACTTATGATCGAAGCGCTCATTTGTCGTCAAGCTCATCAAGCACATCATCCCAGACCTCATCCGACATTTCGAACGAGTGCTCTTCCGTCGGGAATTCCCCGCGCTCGACCTCCCCCCTGTACGCGATAAACGCACGACGCATCTCCTCATGAAGATTTGCATACTGCTTGACGAAACGAGGGGTAAATCGATCGAAAGTTCCAAGCAAATCAGGCGTCACGAGCACCTGTCCATCACAGCCAGCGCCGGCGCCGATACCGATTGTCGGAATCTGAAGACGGGATGACACGAGTTCGGCCAGTCTCGCCGGAATCGCCTCTAGCACGATGGAAAAGCATCCCGCCTCTTGAAGAACGCTGGCATCCTCGATCAACTTCCGCGCCGCCGATGCAGTCCTCCCCTGCGCGCGGAACCCGCCCAGTTGATGCACGGATTGGGGTGTGAGACCCAGATGTCCCATCACAGGAATGCCAGCCTTTACGATGGCTTCGATCGCAGGAAGTCTCTCTCGTCCACCTTCGAGCTTCACCGTATCCATACCGGCCTCCTGGAGCAGGCGACCAGCGTTGCGAACGGCATCTTCAACCGAAACCTGATAGGACAGAAAGGGCATATCACCGATCGTGAGGGCGCATCGTACGGCGCGCGCCACGGCTTTGCAGTGGTGGACCATGTCATCCATCGTTACCGGAAGGGTGTTCTCATAACCCAGCACCACCATGCCTAAAGAATCTCCAACAAGGATGGAATCAATCCCCGCGGCATCCATCACGGCGGCTGTGCTGAAGTCATAGGCTGTCAGCATCGTAATGCGATCGCCGTGGTCCTTCTTCGATTGGAATGTAGTGGTTGTGATTTTCTTGCAGTCGGGTGCAGAATCTGTAGGGGGCATGGCTATCTCCTCCTTGGAGTGAGATGCCCTTGAGCCCGGAAAAATTAACCGAGCGGTGGGGTCAATGTGTCGAACGAACGCGTCGTCTTGGTCCTAATTTGATCCAAGCGACCATCGTGATTATAGCAGAGATCGAATGCACGTTAGAAATCTCGAGGAGAACGTAGCAGCGCGGCCGCGATCGGCCAGTACCCAACGATCAGCGATGCCGGTCGATGTCTTCGAGTGTGCCGCCATAGATGAGCGCCTCCACTTGATCCGAGGCCAGAAAATCATGCGGGAAACCCATTTCGATGGCGCTCACAGAGTCGAGGCGCTCTACCATTTCGTCTTCGAGTGAGAACTCCAGACACTTTAGATTGTCCTGGATTTGAGTTTCGCTGCGAGCCCCCAGCAGCGGAATAATCACACCTGGCTTCTGCCGTACCCAATTTATCGCCACCTGCGATGATGTTCGCCCGAGGTCTTCCGCAGCAGCTCTGACCGCCTCAGCGATCGATCGATCGCGATCTGACACATTCCAGGCCGCAGCTCTACCCTCGACATCTTCGGGTCCTGCTTCCAGGTATTTCCCTGTCAATACACCGGCGCCCAGGACAGACCAGG
>CBDVCG010000530.1:0-1793 GCA_965372425.1 uncultured Anaerolineales bacterium | reverse complement strand
TGCGAGCTTCTGAGGAGCAGTTTCTTCGATATCCAGAACACGCTCGACCTCGAAAACAGCCGGCATCTCATCTTCTTCAGGTATCCGGATGGGTCGACCGCGGATCAAGGACATAAACCAGTCCCACACGGTAAGCGTTCCCTCATCACCGCGATGTCCGTTTTTCTCGTCGCTCACAGGGTCTCTGGGGTCCATCATCTTTTTATCACCCTATAGTAGCTGTAGGTACCATCCTCAATCGGGGCTGCATCATGGTACTTGCGAATAAGCCGGTCCGTCAACCAGAGATTCCAACGAGTAGGTGAGATAATCCAGTTTCCTGATAGTGCGTGTGGGATCAAGCATGGCGCACCGAAATAATGCCCCCATTCAAGTGTACGCAATGCGGCCGGCGAGAAATATCTGAATGTTCGCAGGATCTCAAACCCTGCGGCAGAAAGCCGGGCAGCCCATGCTTGTTCATACTCGATCGTTACTGTTCTGGACATGTCCATGAACCAATCCGCATAGGTCTTGCTCAAGCTCGACAGACCCAGTCTGTTCAACGCACGCGGCAAACTCAACTCCGAGCGATATCCTGGATTCGGGACGGTGAATACAAAGTGCGCGCCAGGTCTTAACACCCTCCCGACTTCCTCCAAGACAGCATTCAAGTGAGGGATGTGTTCCAGGACTGAATTACTGATCGCCGATGCCAGCGTGTTGTCGCCAAAGGGCAGGATTGCACCATCGGACTGGACCAGCGTCCGATACCGCTCCCGACGCTGAGCTTTTCGCATGATTTTAAGATCTAGATCGACGCCGATATCGATCAAGTCATCGAAGGTTACCAGAGCGAAGTGGCCATCTCCGCATCCCACGTCCAAAATAGGACGAGCGAATTGGATCTCCTGGTAGAAAGTCGATTCAACCGATCTGAGCAGAGCCCTGAAGTAGGGTAAATCTCGTAAATGCAGCCAAAAATAATCCTTCTTCACGAAGTCAACTTCCCTTTGTTCTCTGTCAATAACTCTTCATATAGATGCTCGTACTGTGACGCCACCATCTCCGTTGAGTAGTGAGCGACGATTTGCTCCAATGGACGTCGAAATCGATCAGGATCGTCGAGGATCTCCAGAATATTCTGGGCCAATCTCCCTGCATCTCCTGGGGGAGAACATAAACCCATCCCCGTGACTTGAGTCGGTCGGCGCACACCTGGAATGTCGCTGGCAACCACAGGGGTCCCGCAGTACATGGATTCAACCTGCACCATGCCGAAACTTTCCGTGCTGTTCAAGCTCGGGAGTACGGTCACATCACAGATGGAATAGAATGCCGCCAGTTCATCTGCGGGAAGGCCACCGAGGAAAGTCCAATGTGGACCTAATGATGTGATCACAGGTGCAAGCCGTTCCCGGTATGCGCCCTCACCTATCACATCCACATACTGTCCCATGTATAAGACCCTGGCATTCGGATAACGTTCGAGAATCATCGGCATTGCATGCGCTAAGATCTCTGTCCCTTTTTCTGACGCCAGGCGGGCGGCCATCCCGATGAGTGGTCGATCATCCTTGATCTTGAAGCGAGACCTCAGCTTCCCAATCGCTTCCTCGGTCACGTCAAGCACCTCGATTGGCGGTGGAATGATTCTCAATTTTTCCAAATTCTTACTCAGGATTGCTGAATGTTCTGCGTAATCGCGAGAGTTCGCCACGATGACGTCGGCGGAGCGGACAGAAACTCGGTTAGCCAAATCAGAGAGGGAATTCGCGATTCGATTGGTGATCGTCGTCGGGAGCCTCAGATCA
>CBDVCG010000529.1:0-1806 GCA_965372425.1 uncultured Anaerolineales bacterium | reverse complement strand
TGATTCTGCGAAATGGATCGTCGGAGGGATGACGTCATCTCGGATGACGAGCAGGCAGATGATGGCTTCTACCGCGCCTGTCGCCCCCATCATGTGTCCCGTCATGGATTTGGTAGACGAGATGGGCACTCGATAAGCCTGATCACCGAGCGCTTTTTTAATGGCATATGTCTCCGCTATGTCATTTAACTGTGTGGCAGTGCCATGTGCATTTACATAATGAAGATCCTCTGGGTTCAGCCCAGCCTGATCCATGGCAATGCATATCGCAGCGGCTCCACCATGACCCTGCTCCGACGGCGCCGTGATGTGATAAGCGTCCGAAGTCGATCCATGACCCACGATCTCTCCCAGGATCTCGGCGCCACGGGCTTTCGCACGCTCAAGACTTTCAAGCACGAGAATTCCAGCACCTTCTCCCATCACGAGCCCGTCACGATTCCGATCGAACGGAGCCGGGGTCATCGAGTAGTCGTCGTTTCGTCGCGATAATGCACCCAATCTGTCGAAAGCACTCACACCAATCCTCGTGATCGTAGCCTCGGACGCTCCGGCTATGCACGCGTCGATCACACCGTTTCGGATCATCTGCCACCCAAGACCAATGCTATCAGCGCCAGAAGCGCACGCTGATGCTACGGAAAAACTCGGACCCTGGGCGCCAATATCGATGGCAATAAGGCCTGCTGCGCCATTGGGCATGAACTTCGGGATAAAGAAGGGATTCAACCGCCGGGGTCCGTCATTAAAGAGCGTTTCCATGCCCTCATCGAGCGTCGTCATGCCTCCAACGGCAGTCGAAACCACGACACCCACACGGGAAGGATCTTCTTTCCCAACCTCAAAACCCGACTGAGCCAGCGCTTCCTGGGCTGCCACCTTGGCGAACTGCTGGTACCGATCGATGCGGCGAGCTACTTTTGTGTCCAGGTATTCAGCAGGGTTAAAATCCTTTACCTCACACGCAATCTTGACGAGGAGATCTCCCGTCTCAATATGCGTGATCGGGCCTACACCGGAGAGACCGTTCTTGAGATTCTTCCAGGTATCTTCAACCCGATGCCCCAATGGATTTATCGTCCCCACTCCGGTTACAACCACTCGCCTTGTCATCGAATCATCCCTTTCCTTGGATTTCAAGCCCAGGAACCCGCAATCGAAATACTAATCTCAGGTTTGCTCAACCACCTGATTTATACCCAGAGCCTGTGATAACTGCAACAATGGGATCTTCACAAGTCTCAACAGCTTTTGCAATCCCCGGCCAGATTACGGCAGATGTTGGCTCTACATAAAACCCGAGTTTCCCCAGGGCGTCGCGCCCGTATGCTATCTCATCCTCGTCCACTGTGAGCATCTCCCCATGTGAGTCATTCACGGCTTGTAAAACCTCAATCGTGTGGAGTGGCTGCAAGATGCGAATCCCTTCCGCCTGAGTCTCACCTTCCTGGACTTCTTCCACTGCACCCATCCCTGATACGTAGGCCGCCGAGATCGGCGCGCATGCGGCCGCCTGGACACCGATGAGCCGTGGAACGCGGGCAATTACGCCAGCTTTTTTCATGGCTTCAAATCCCATGTGCAATCCTAATAGCAGCGTCCCCTGTCCCACTGGGACGACCACTGCCCCCGGCTGTTTATCCAACTGCTCGACGATCTCGTATGCCATGGTTGCGATCCCTGCCAGGCCATGAGGTAGATAGGCATGGCTGGCGTACACCATTCCTCGAGCAGCCTCTTCCAGGACCGCGCTCGATGCAGCCGTACGCGGTCCGGGGACCTCCCCGATTTCAGCCCCGTACGCAG
>CBDVCG010000528.1:0-1808 GCA_965372425.1 uncultured Anaerolineales bacterium | reverse complement strand
CAGGTGATCCTCGAAGGTGAGGACCTTCAGCCATATCCTACCCATCAGATTGTCACCATGGGAGTCTCCATGGTTCCTGAAGGTCGAGGGGTATTTGCTAACCTTTCTGTGGGTGAAAACCTCGATATGGGTGCCTTTCAACGATCTGACTCCGCCGAAATCGATGTTGATCGAGAGAAAGTGTTCACCCTCTTCCCAAGGTTGAAAGAACGTGAAAATCAGGTTGCAGGTACACTAAGCGGTGGGGAACAGCAGATGCTTGCGACGGGACGAGCGCTCATGGCACGCCCGCGCCTTCTTCTCATGGATGAGCCTTCGATGGGGCTTGCTCCTGTGCTGGTAGAGAGTGTATTCGATGCACTTGTAGAAATTAATGAAGATGGCACAACAATCCTCCTTGTCGAACAAAACGCACATATGGCTCTCCAGATTGCGTCACGCGGCTATGTCCTGCAGTCTGGTCAAATTGTGCTTGCCGAGAGTTGCGACGCGCTGCGCGAGAATCCTATGGTCCAGAAAGCCTACCTGGGTATGGATTAAGGCACCGGTCATCAGAATATAAGGGACGATAAACGTACGGATATCTAAACCTAAACCTCCCGCAGGTTTCGAACCTGCGGGAGGTTGTTGATTTCAATGCATAATTGCATGCAAATTTTGGCACACAAAAGTTAAGTTAATGTCGTGCAACTTTTTTCTCGTGCTGATGAACAACGCGGCTCCCCAGCGATGCAAACAGCGAGCGAGGCTGTGAAGCGAGGCTGGCTGGGATAATGCCTTAAAATCGGCGGGAATTGCAGTCCCAGATACCATCGAAGCCGGTAGGGCCATTAAACGAATCGGGATTTGCGTTCGGGTTCCTACGTAGAGATCGGACGAGTGGTGTAAGATAGTGGCTAGTTTATCCTCTGCTCGGTGCCAGCAATGCGACCACCTGATGACTTGAGAGATCATAGATGGAATCAGAAATCATTTCCATAGGAACAGAACTTCTGCTGGGCGAAATTGTAGACACGAACACACGCGCCATCGCCATGACACTGCGCTCATTGGGAATCGACCTCTATCGATCCTCAACCGTAGGGGATAATGTCGATCGGATCGCGGACGCCGTAAAATCCGGCCTATCGCGTGCAGACATCATCATCACGACAGGCGGGCTAGGACCGACGGTCGATGACGCCACCCGGGACGGAATCGCAAAAGCATTTGGCGTGGAAGCGATCTTCAGCGAAGAGCTCTGGGAGCAGGTTCAAACTCGATTTGCCAGTTTTGGACGAAAGCCTACGGAAAATAACCGAAGGCAGGCGTACATCCCCGAAGGCGCCTTGCCGATTGAAAATCCCGTGGGTACAGCTCCCGGATTCATCGTCGAACAGGGTTCTTCATGTGCGATCGCACTCCCGGGTGTCCCGGCTGAGATGTCCTATCTTCTTGAGAACGCTGTTGTTCCTTACTTAAAAAAGAAATATCAGCTTAAGGGTCTCATTAAGAGCAAGAGAATCCGAACCGCAGGCATCGGCGAATCCACGCTAGCACAAATAATCGGTGACCTGGAACATCTCAGCAACCCTACCGTCGGTTTCTCGGCGCACCCGGGAAGGGTCGACATCCGCGTCACTGCCAAAGCGGACAGCGAAGTTGAGGCTGACGAGATGATTTGGAAGATCGAGGCCACCATCCGGCAGCGCATCGGAGATCTTATTTATGGCGTCGATGATGAGACAGTGGACAGTGTGGTGCTCACGGAGTGTTCCAAACGAGGTTGGAGGTTGGGTGTGGTGGAGTTTGGTTCTGGCGGCGCCCTG
>CBDVCG010000527.1:0-1813 GCA_965372425.1 uncultured Anaerolineales bacterium | reverse complement strand
TCTCCAGGTAATGACCCTGCATTTCGGCACGAGCACCGAACAGCGAGTTCTCCGAGACTTGCTCGGGGATGATGCCGTTCACGATCAGGCGATGTGTGTGGATGCCGAGCTTGCCCATCTCAGAAACTGCGCGCTCGGTCTCTTTGATTGCCAACGCCTCGGGTTGGAGGACGAAGATAAAAGCGGTTCGCTCCGCGTCGCGCATAACCTCCATGGCATGCTCGTATTTTTTCTTGGCATCCTGTACTGCTGCGGCAGGCCCGATGCAGGTCTGTCCGCTGCCCTCGAGAGCGTTTTCGATCGAAACACTCCACTCAGCAGGCAGCTCGAGAAGACGCAACGTGTGTCCGGTGGGTGCTGTGTCGAATATCACAGTCTCAAAATCCAACTTGTCTCCATTAGACGATGCGAGGAAATCGGTGAATCGATCGAATGCGGCAACTTCGGTTGTGCAGGGACCGCTCATCTGCTCTTCGATGATCTTAATCATTTCCTCTGGGAAGCCTGCCCTGAGAGGCGCGATTACCTTCTCGACGTATTCCTCGCTGGCCTGATCGGGATCGATTTCCATCGCCCAGAGATTTGGCACACTAGTAATTGGTTGTATCTGATGGCCGATCACCTGTTCAAACATATCTGCTAGATTTGAAGCCGGATCCGTAGTTACGATCAAGGTTCTCTGTCCTTGATCTGCGAATCGAACCGCATGCATGCACGCCATGCTGGTCTTTCCTACACCGCCCTTGCCTGAGAAAAAGTAGAAATTTGTCATCGCGCTGTGCCTCTATCTAAATGCTGACGTACCTCAGATAGAGTGATATATTTACCCTCGCTCACCAATTCGCCCCGGATCACAGTGATAGGAAGCGCGTTTGTTTTCTTCTCGTTCACCAGGCGCATCACATCCGGATTGCTGAGAAAAACTTCTGGATTCGTCGTCATCTGATACCGTTCAATACGATAACCCTCGGATTCCAGCGTGACGACCATCTCGCTGACATCCAACAAGGTTTGATCCTGTGTCGGTCCGCAGGTACCCGTCGGGCAGCAGACCGGGGGGTCGAATATCTCCATATCGACCAGGGTAGCCTGACGTGCTGTGGCGTTTTTGGATCCCATTGTTTCTGTCATAATAGCCAACTCCTGTAGGTGTATTAGATCGAATGGATTTCGACGAGGTGTCAGTTCCTGGAAAGCTCCAGGATTGCATCCCGCGGACCACAACTAGCTTGCCGTGGTTGAATCCGCGCCGGATCGAAGAATTCCGAAAATGTTTGCTGGATCAGATCCAGCTTTTCAATGTTCAAGGTGAAATACAGCCACCGGCTGTCTGAAGGGTCCCGCTCGACATTCACGAGACCTTCCTCTCGAAGAACTTTCAAGTGATGGGAGATGAGGTTCGGCGCCATACTCAGGACATCGCCGATCTCACAATTACATTGCACGCCCCCCATGAGGAGATTGATGATCCTGAGCCGGTTGGGCTCACCGATTATCTTCAGCCATTGAGCAAAGCTTTCTATGTCGACCGAGTTTTGTGGTTCGATCTGCACTTTCTATCCTCTCGATAATAGTTCAATCACCATTGAATTATAAGTTCTCGGGGCCTGATGTCAAGGTTTCTCATCAAGCTACTTGCGACTTTGAAAGGGAGACAAGGAAGACCGGCGATCAACAGCTCGGCATCGGTTGGTGAGTGGCGCCTTGAAGGAGATTCGGTTTGCTCGCTGCGGCTATGTCCGTTAGGAAGATGATCATATCCCCGTATTTACATGATCCCCGGTATGATTTCATATCATGTCTCACGATCAAC
>CBDVCG010000526.1:0-1845 GCA_965372425.1 uncultured Anaerolineales bacterium | reverse complement strand
GAGAAAACTATTTTAAGAATTAATTGGATGTCCATGTGACGCTCCTCTCAGAAAAATTACCGGCTAGATGAAACCCAAGATCATGCGTAGCATGATTGGAGATCTAAATGCAAGATCGGGATCGCAAATCACAACGCATCGCGCACTGGTAATAAAAACTGGGAGGGGTGTTATGCGCGGGTATGCGCATGCTCGCTGATGGGATGCAGTTACACCATCGAGCGATGCGTTCGCGGTGAAACGATGCTGGTTTTTCACGATAAGGAGTTCCTCAGTGCCGATTCGGCATCCGGGAATTGGAAGGAATACCCCGCGCCAAGCAAGCGGCGCGGTTCTGCACGGACCCCATTCAAGATTGTGGTGGACATTTCACCAAAGGTAAGTCTAAGGATGAAGGCGGGAGTGGGTAGGAAGGAAGGGCGCCTGAGGATATTTCCCAACGTTTTTGAAAACTCCCTGTTCGTAAGCGGTTTGGGGGCACATAAATTGTACGCGCCGGAGGCGCTTGATTCATCGATGAGAAATCGGATCGCACCGATCACATCGGCCATGTGAACCCATGAGAACCACTGCTTCCCGCTGCCCATCGGTCCACCGAGGAATAACTTGTGCTGCAACGCAAGAGGCTTTAACACGTGACTTTCGGGACCGATGACGGGACCCATTCGAACGATTACTCTTCGGACGCCCTCGGCTTCTGCGCCGGCGGTTGAAGGTTCCCAGTAATCTTTACATATGTGGGATAGAAAATCGTCTCCAGGCGGGGAGTTCTCCGTAGCGATCTGATCGCCGGCGACATAGTAATCGATGCCGGACGCCTGAACGACCACGGCGGGTTTCGTCGTGGCCAATCTCACGGCATCCGTAATGGCGACACCGGCATTCCAGCGGCTTTGACAGATGCGTTGGCGCCGATTATCTGTCCAACGCAGCGCTGGGCTGGCGCCTGCCAGACGTTCGCCGGCGAGGTTCACGATGGCATCCGTGCCATCTACATGTGATCTCCAACCGTCTGGAGATCGGCCGTCCCAGCGTATAATCTTTATCCCACTGGGAATCCTTTGCTTTTCGGGATCCCGACTCAATACGATCACCTCATGACCATCTTTGCTGAAATCCTTGGCCAGGGTTCGTCCGATGAGTCCGGTGCCTCCCGTAATAATGACCCTCATCTTATCCTCTCCTTTGGCGACCATCTACCAGCACAGGTTCTACATCACATCGTGTATTCAAGATGATACCGCGCGCTCTCGGGCGATTACTTCTAATATGTAATCCGTGATGATTATTCCGTCAACACCAACAACATCTTCGGTTGCTTCCGCGTATGCGACCAGATAGTCGGTCAGGAATTCGTTGGGAACCCCACGATTTTCGAGAAATCCTTTGATCCAATCGATTTCATAACCGATGAAGGCGATATCGCCCAAATCCAATGCGGCGATGATGTTCATGGCTAGATCACCATTCGCAATAGGAATGTTGTCGTACGGTGATTCTTTTACAGACACTTCCTGCCAGACTCGAGCTTCGATCTCCGCCCGATGATTGAGAAAATTGACAAGGGCTCGTCTGGTTTCATCAGTCGATGACTCGGGTGCAGGCAGTTCGATAGGATCCCGCAGGATGCGATCAACACTCGATGGTACATCACGAATCCAATCACCGAGAAATTTGCCATGGATATATTCCTTGAGCTCTGGATTTAAATTGAATATCCGACCGCCAAAGGCCGTGGGTCGTTTTCTCTCAACGAGATGGGAGGCCATGTCCCTCAAGCTTGCCGCGGACTGTAACTGCTGTGCGGTGAGGATGACCAGCTTTGGATCCGTCGCCTGGATGACA
>CBDVCG010000525.1:0-1849 GCA_965372425.1 uncultured Anaerolineales bacterium | reverse complement strand
TCTCTGGTCCGCCGTAATCTCCTGACTGCGGGGCGGGTTTAAGACCGGGGGCTGCAGAAGCTGAGGAGGCGCCGCCGTAGGCCGCGCCAATCGCCAGGCAAAATGCGATCGTCAATATCGGTAGAAGCCATCTCGTGATCGCGTGGTGATGATATTTTATTTCCATAAGCTGGCTCTCCAATCCTGGGAAGGCGTCATTGAGATGGGATTGTATACCTTCGACAAATAGGAAAACAAACCATGCATTGATGGCTCGTCTCCTCTCTTGATGCTAATCGGACCGCCCCTCAGAAGGCAGTACCGCGTTTCCTCGATAGGTGGTGATGTTTATCATATTTAGAGATATAGTCGGTGGTCAGAGGATCCAGAATAGGGCGAAATAAGTTTGGGTTATGGGCGATGATAAGCCCGGGTGATAGGCGCTTCGTAGGAGGTGCTCGGGTCGATGTGCAAAAAGCGACCCAAGCGCTTAGGACGGAAGGTATTCCACCAAGATTATGGGAAAAAGCCAGAATACCCTGGCTTGCTACGGGGATGAGGGGCAAGGCGGGGGGGCTTTTTCCTTGGAAGATGCCCCGCAGATTGCTGAGGGGTTCTTCATTCAGTGATTTCATGGTATCCGACAGCCCTCTCGATTAATTGTTCATCAGACTTCGCTCCGGCTTTTCCGCCAGCGATGTGACAGTTGCGGCAGGCGAAGTTGAGGCTGATCTGAGAAGCCGAGATGACCGTGCCATCTTCCTTCTCAATAAACTGTTCCACCAGCAGCGGATCGATGGCCATCATGTGTGTGCGGATGTCCCCGGTAAATTTCTCGGGATCACCTACCGCGCTCTTGATCAGGCGCGGCATGTGGCAGTCGACACATTCAACTCCGATGGCAAGGTGAAGGTCCGACTGATTGCGTGCGTTTTTGAAGTGGCAGTTCTCGCAGGTTGTTCGTGTGGTCTGTACGGCGGCTTCTCTAAATTGGACCACGCCGGCGTGGGGATCGTGGCAGATCACGCAGTCGAGGACGATGTGCTTACTCTGAAAGAGTTCTTCGTACTGCTCATGATGGCGAATAAATCCACCAGACGCATCGACCTCCTCCGGGGCGCCACGGGCGTGACACGCGCCGCAACCCTCGCTGTCTCGATTCACAGCCATTTGAACACCGGGAGGGTCAGCCGCGTGGTTGGCGCCAGGACCATGGCAGGCTTCGCACTGGACCCCTGGTTCTTCCCATGTGCCGATGAGACCCTCGCGTTCATCCTGATGGCCATCGAGAGAATAACCTGTGGTGTGGCAGGCGCCGCAGTTATAGGGTCGCTCTTCGCCGGGATTGTACGGTACCCAATGCTCATCGGTGCCCACAATGGGGTTCGCCAAATTAAATTGTGTGCTGCTCTCCTCGTCGCCCGTAATGATGTAGCCATCCTGATCGATAAAGCGCGCTTTCCATTTGTACCCGCCTATGACGTAGGAGATATCTTCCCAGGTGTAGCCCTCGGGTGGGTCTGGGACTTCAGAAAATGGATAGACGGGCGGTTGGCCATCGAGGACTGGATTGAGCTTCCAGGGATGACCCGATTGGGCGAATAGATCGTAGATATCCGGGTGACACCCTTGACACGTAGAGCTGCCGGCGTACACAGAACCCACAATCGTCTTCGTTTCACCTTGCGGTCCTTCTGGCCCCATCGGGCCTTCGGGCCCTGGCGGTCCGGCTGGTCCAGGAGCACCTTCGGGTCCTTCGGTCGTTGAACCACATGCAGAAATCAAGACGACTGCCAGAATGATCAAACCACCAAGAAAGAGCGTTTTCCTCAGCATCACACCTCCTCTAATGTGAACCCTGGTCACTTAC
>CBDVCG010000524.1:0-1858 GCA_965372425.1 uncultured Anaerolineales bacterium | reverse complement strand
TCTGGTACGATGCCGCCCAGGATCACCTTAACTTCTTCCTGACCTTGCTGATGGAGGAGTTCGATCACGCGCGGGACAAGCACCATGTGCGCGCCTGACAGGATAGATAAGCCGACGATATCCACATCCTCCTGAAGCGCTGATTCGGCAATCATCTCAGGTGTCTGACGCAATCCGGTGTAAATGACTTCCATCCCTGCATCGCGCAGCGCCCTTGCAACCACCATCGCCCCTCGATCATGTCCATCGAGACCAGGCTTAGCGACCAGAACGCGCAAGCTCTTTTTGGCCATTATATTTTTTATCCTCAAGCTGAGAGGATTATACACTAGCGAATCTCCCTTCGCTTGCTGTTAAATTTCGCCCCCCACCAGCCAGAATGCTCAACCACAGATCCAGAAACTCAGAATTCTAGACGGTACATCGACATAGCATCGTGGACCAGCGCCATCGTCTCCCCGGCTTCATCCTTCATCCGTCTCGTACCCTCCAGCAGTACGTCTTCAACCACGGAAGGGTCCTTCTCGTATTCTGAACGCCGCGCTCGAATAGGGGCGAGAAATGCGTTGATAGCCGCGGCGAGTTTTGTTTTGACCTCGACATCCCCCACTTTCCCCTTCCGGTAACGCTCTTTCAACTCATCGACTTCCTCTACATTGGGATTGAAAGCATCATGGTAGATGAAAACCGGATTCCCTTCGACGGTGCCCGGAATATCAGCGCTTACCCGGTTAGGATCCGTATACATCCCTCTCACTTTTTTCTCTACCGTGTCCGGATCATCGGCGAGAAAGATGGCGTTATTCAATGACTTACTCATCTTGGCTTGTCCATCCGTCCCAATCAACGTCGGCACTTCCCCAATCATCACATCCGGAATTGGAAAGACTTCTCCGTAGAGATTGTTGAACCGCCGAGCGATCTCACGAGAGATTTCCACATGAGCTTCGTTATCCTTGCCGACCGGGACGAGGTTCGCTCGAGGAAGAAGGATATCCACAGTCTGGAGCACAGGGTACCCAAGAAGCCCGAACGGCATCCTTTCCAGATTGGCCGCCTTCGCCATATCCTTCAAGCTGGGAATACGCTCCAGGCGGGGAACGGAAACGAGCATCTCAAAAATGAGATTAAGCTCGTACGTCTGGGTAACCGCCGATTGAAGGAAAATGACACTTTTCTCCGGGTCGATCCCTGCGGCGAGGTAGTCCATCAGCATTTCTTTCACGTTACCCCCGATGGTTGCGATAGACTCTTTGTCGGGACGTGTCGTGAGCGTATGCAGATCCGCGATGATGAAGAAGCTTTCATACTCATCCTGAAGCCTCACTCGGTTCTGAAGCGAGCCTACATAGTGCCCCAGGTGCATCTGTCCTGTCGGTCGATCGCCAGTAAGAATCCGTTTCTTTTGTTCTCCCATGTTCAATTCCTCCTAAAGGTATAAATCAAAAAAGCTCCTCCCCGACTGGGGACGAGCCTTATGCCCGCGGTGCCACCCCGATTAGGTTCGGTCAGATCTGAACAAGACTTCCCAGAACCTCACTCTATACTCAGCTGTACATTGGTACCAGGCTGAATTCCTTGATAACGGGTCGGTCCCGGCAGTTGTGGAGACTTGAGACCTGCTGATGAGGAACTCGTGTCTCGCACTGCAGCTTCAAGGTCCATTCGACGCTGCTTCACGGGCGGGACTCTCAGCCTCCCCGCTTTCTGTACCGTTTGAACAGCGTCTACTCATCCTCTTCAACGCTTTTTAGAATATGGAATTGTTTCGAGTATATGCTCTGCTGGGACGCTCGTCAATACCGCGTATGCGCCTCAGGTCAGATGCGGTGAAAGCTTATCTAAGATCTTCTTCTTC
>CBDVCG010000523.1:0-1866 GCA_965372425.1 uncultured Anaerolineales bacterium | reverse complement strand
GGAGGGATATCTTGGAAACATCGCGACAGGCTGGCTTGCCGGAGTGAATCTCCCCCGCATCCTGGAGGGACGAACCCCGCTTCAGTTTCCCCAAACAACAATGCTGGGTGCGCTGTGCCACTACATCAGCCATGCGGAGCCAAAGAGGTTCCAGCCGATGAAGGCTAACTTCGGAATCCTTCCGAAACTCACGGATGGCGTTCGAAGGAACCGTCGTGAGCGAGCGGGTGCTTACGCCGCGCGCGCAGCAGAAGATATCAAAGAATTTAAGAAACACGCAATATAATTGCGCATAGCCACCAGGATAACGACAGACGATGTTTCCGTTGGCCAAAGATAAAAACAAGGCTACACGAAATTTTCCTGGGGGTCTGCTGCTTGCGGTGATATTTATTATTTTAATGATCTCGAGCTGCAATCTTATGGATTTTGGTGATGACGATGTGCTTATCTTCGATGGTCATCACGCCTACGAATTAGCGGAAGAACAGATGGAATTCGGTCAGAGGTCGCCTGGTACGGAGGGGAGTGACCAAATTTCAGCATGGATAGAAGCCCAATTGGAAGAAAATGGATGGGTTGTCGAGGAGCAATTGTTTGAGTACGAAGACACTGAAATCACCAATATCATCGCTAAACGGGCCACCGATAAAGACCAACCGCCCATCATTTTGGGGGCGCATTTTGACACGAGGCCGATCGCTGATCAGGATACCGCGGAACCACACGCGCCCGTGCCCGGGGCAAATGACGGCGCCTCAGGCGTGGCAGTCCTATTAGAGCTGTCAAGAGTATTGAGCGAAGCCGACCTTGAGGCGCCCGTCTGGCTCGTCTTCTTTGATGCCGAGGATAGCGGGGGTATCGATGGGTGGGAGTGGAGTGTGGGTTCTGCCCACTTCGCGCAGGAGCTGAATGTGAGGCCTCTTTCCGTTGTCATCATCGATATGGTGGGTGACGAGAATCTGGAAATATACTTGGAGCGAAATTCTGATGAGCCCCTGTCTCGAGAGATATGGGAAGCTGCCTCAGAGCTTGGTTACGATGGCTTTATCCCTGAATACAAATATGCCATGATCGACGATCATCTTCCGTTCAGACGGAAAGAAATCCCTGCCATATTAATCATCGATTTCGATTACCCATATTGGCATACGACCCAGGATACGATCGATAAAATTTCGGCCGCGAGCCTCGAACAGGTAGGTCGTACAATCCAGACATGGATCTCGAACTACGCATTCCCAGAGTAAAGTCGTCACCTGCAATAAAGTCCATCGGTAGCGTATAATCCCCCCATGAGCAAGAATCCATTGCCGACCAAAGCTCCAAAGGAGAGAGCTTTCCTTGTGGGTGTAGAAATAAATCGACAGGGTGGGTTGCTATCCGTCGACGAATCGCTGAATGAGCTCTCGCTCCTCGCAGAGACAGCAGGGCTGGATGTCGTTGGTTCTGCCACGCAGCGGTTGGATCACCCTGATCCCAAGACTTATATTCGCTCAGGGAAGGTTGTTGAGATAAAGGACCTTGCCGAGGATGTGGTCGCGGATATTGTCCTTTTCGACGACGAGTTATCACCAAGACATCAGCGCGAACTGGAAAAGGCGTTTGGGAAATCCATGCGGGTTCTGGATAGATCGGCCCTTATTTTGGATATTTTTGCTCAACACGCCGACACCCGAGAGGGATCATTGCAGGTGGAGCTTGCGCAGTATGAATACCGCCTTCCACGCCTCACCCGTGCTTGGACTCACCTTGCCAGGCAAGCCGGCGGTGGTGGCGGTAGGGCTGGCTCTGTTGGTGGGGTTGGTTTGCGTGGGCCAGGTGAGACGCAGATCGAGGTAGACAGGCGAGAAATTCGACGGCGAA
>CBDVCG010000522.1:0-1866 GCA_965372425.1 uncultured Anaerolineales bacterium | reverse complement strand
GTGATCGCGCCGCCGAATTTGGGGTTTGCGGCGTCGATCCTGAAAAGCTGTATTTCGACTTAGCCGCAACAGTAGCCCGAAAGGATTCCATCGTCGCTGGAATTCACGATGGTATCTACAAGGCGCTAGGTAAAAACAAGAACATCACCTTTCTAAAAGGGCACGCCGAGTTCGTCTCTCCGGTCGACATTCGCGTAGACGACCGCACGATCAGTGCCGACAAGACCATCCTTGCCGTCGGCTCGCATACAGCGCCGGCGATGATTCCAGGTCTCGAGGAGATCGGGTACATCACCAATAACGAAGCGCTCAAATTGAAAGAGTTACCCGGGTCGATGATCATCATCGGCGGTGGTTATATCGGCGTTGAGTTCGCCCAGATGTACGCCCGCTACGGGACGAGAATTACCCTGCTCGGCCGCGCCTCGCGCTTGATGCCCAAGGAAGAACCTGAGCTCTCTGAAGCGTTGGCGCAGGTTCTGCGCGCCGAGGGGATCGATGTGCGAACTTTGGCGCCGGTGATCGAGGCCGGGCGCGAGGATGGGCTACGTTTTGTCGTGGCGGAGATCGACGGCGAACCGGTGCGTTTCGAGACGGAGAAGATCCTTTTCGCCGCCGGGAGGACGGCCAGGGTGGATGAGCTGGGGCTGGAGCAGGCCGGGGTGGAGCTTAAGGGCGTCTTCATTCGAGCCGACGATCAACTTCGGACTACGGCCGGGAATATCTGGTCTCTGGGGGACGCCAACGGCGGCGCCATGTTCACGCACCGCGCCACGTATGATGGTCCGATTGCAGCACTTAATGTCGTGAAGGATCTCGGCCGCGAGGTTGATTACCGTGTCGTGCCGCACGTGGTTTTTACCGATCCGGCGCTGGCCAGCGTTGGGCTCACTGAAGCGCAGGCCCGTGATCTGAGGCATGAAGTCAAGGTCGGCACATCCCACTTCGCCGATTCCGGGCGAGCCAAGGCACTTGCACAGACTGATGGGATGGTGAAGATCATCCTTGATGCTGAAAACGATGAAATCCTGGGGGCGCACATTCTTGGGGCGCACGCCGATATTCTGATCCATGAAGTGGTCGTTGCGATGTACGACCATGGCAAGGTTGACTCTCTCTCGAAATCCATCCACGTCCACCCGACGTTGAGCGAGATCGTAAAATCCGCTGCAAAAAATGCCAAGTGATGTTCAGATGTATGCCACATGGAAGTAAAAGTGCGCGATGAGGTATTGAAATGAAGAAGCTTTTCGAAAATGAGCTGGAGTTTAAAGAGGGTAAACCTCCCGTGTCAGAGGATGGCAAAGTCAGTAAGCGCCCCGGCGGCGGTAAGGGGATACTTGAGGGCCCGGTTGTTCGGGGGAAAGCCCTCTGGACCTTGTTCAAAGAGCAGCAGGAAACGCATGGCGAGTCCAAACTTTTCGGAGTCATCACAACGGAAGATATTGAATAATTACGGACACCAGTGTGGCTTCTGCTTGGTGGAATAACCGCGCAGGTTCAAGGATTTGGATTGATGGGTGAGATGAATGACGAAATCTGCATCTTTGTCTAGGGAGCTAACAGATCTTGAATCGATCGAGGAGCTCAAGGAAGTCTTTAACATTGACCAAGGGAAATCACGCATAATGCTGCTGTTTTCTCCCACCTGACCCGTCTGTGTGTTGGGTGCCCGTTGGGTGCAAAAAGAGATCCTTGCAAAAGATTCCACAATCGATCTGCGTGTTTATGCCATCTGGTTCAACATGTACCCGGGTGATAGACGATCGCGCTGGAATCCCAAGCGCATTTCTGATCCTCGAGTGATGCACTATTGGGATGAAAAGAAGATTGTAGGCAGATGGCTGGTAGATCAGCAGATCGTCG
>CBDVCG010000521.1:0-1884 GCA_965372425.1 uncultured Anaerolineales bacterium | reverse complement strand
GCGAAGAAGCCGAGTCTTTTGGAATTGAATGTCACGCTCTTTGAGTAATATCTCCATGGTCTGCACGGCCCGGAGAAGATCGCTGCAGTAAGCCGTATCGAAATGGATAGGACGCAAATCTGCAGCCAATTCGGCTGCTTGAACCTCCCCACGCAGGGTTAAGGGGTGGATGTCAGGGTTGTTGCTGGAAAAAGTATCCTCTTCGTTAGCAACTGATTCGGCATGCCGCACAAAATAGACTTTCACCGCGATCCCACCTCTGGATATGAGGGGATGAGCACGACGTAGATATGGTACCGGGAGTGGAACAATCCACAGCAGCGAAATAAGGTAGGTGAACGTCTCATGCGAGCAGCCTGCGACATATGGGAGCCAAAGCCTGACCTAATGTGATGTGGGCATCCGCATCAAGATGGACGCCGTCGATCGAACTCGATCGAATAACCTCAGCAGCATCGAAAAATGCACAGCCCTTTTCTTCAGCCAATCCCTGATAAAGCTCGCTGAGTTGGTGTGATTTATCTGTCATGATCTCGTCCAGGCCCGCAAATTGAGCCGCTGAATCCTGTTCGAGATGTGGGGGTGAGAGGATTAAGACCTGTGGCACAGCCGACTCTCGTCCCTCTTTGCTCGCCTGAACCCAACCCACGAGTACACCCAGATCAGATGTAATATCGGCCACAGACTGGGCAGGTCGGCCGATGATGTCATTTGTCCCCAGCATCAGGATGACCAGATCCACACTTGATTCTGAATTCAGGCAGCGAGAAAGCACGGCATCTTCCTCGCCAAAAATCTCAAGATCGGATATCGTCGTCCGACCCGGTTCTCCGGCTTCGATGATGTGATAGCCACCCCCTAATGATGATGCAAGTACACCTGGCCACCGTTGGTCTTGTGGATGGCGCCCCCAGCCTGAGGGCGGCCAACCCCAGGTATTGGAGTCTCCATAACAAAGGATGTGCCTATGCGTCTCGATTGTCATCTCAAACTTTACCGTACCCATCTTGCGCTATGTGTCATCACTGTAGAACAGGTTCTGGCTCCCCCAAAATCCCTAATTGACAGCTTGAACTCCTCATCATAACATTTTACTCAAGGATGTTTTTTTGAGAATTTATCACACGACTTCTTTGAGCAGCGCGGCTACGATCCTCCGAGGAGGCTTCCTCGATTACGCGCACTATTTGGACGGGCAAACGGGTGTCTGGGTGACAGATTTGCCCTACCATGCAGGTACCACCACGCTGGTATGTAAGGACTTCCACGACGATATTTTCGTCCGCTTCGAGGACGACTGGGCTCACGCTTGGCGTAAAGCCTTCATCCCTGCTTCAATTCTGAACGGCTTTACCTGGAGCTGGCACGAACTGGGTCTTTCACCGTGGTTTCGATCCCCCTCCTCGCCCGAGATCGGTCCATAATTGCATCAGCACATGAATAGATAAATCAGGATCGTCCTGTGCGATGACGTTGACCACGAGAATTCGATTACATGTTCTGCTCCCCCCGATCGCCCCCCATCAGGGGGGCTGTAGGGGCCCATTTCATCGGCCCCTACCACCCCCTCCGAATGTGTCCCTGCGCCAACAAACTACGCCCGTCTTCCAGAGCCGGGCTTCTTGCAAGCAACAATAATTAGCCTGCCATGGAAAGACTGAGGTTCAAAATCAAATCCTTCATCCCTAGTGCAAGCTATTAAGCGGCAAGGATGAGACTAATCAAAAGGACCGTTAAGAACGCCGCTATTGGACCCGTTTTGAACTCAATGGGTTTAAGGGGTGCACTGCAGCATGTAATCTCTATCCCGCTTTTTAAGGCATTGCAAAGCAATGCCCATAGGGAGGGACCGAGGGGGGATTTAAAAGGAGATGGACGGAGGTG
>CBDVCG010000520.1:0-1896 GCA_965372425.1 uncultured Anaerolineales bacterium | reverse complement strand
CGAGGCTTGGCATCTACTTTCTTGAGCATGGTGCTGTCCATCGGGGCAGTAAGGTGATCTATGATCGTGCCTGCTCAGCGATGGCAGAAATTAAGCCCGGGATGGTGGATTGGGAAAAGGTGTTTGAAGGCGCCAGCTGGTTTCATTGGACTGGAATAACACCTGCGATCTCGAAGGGCGCTGCGGACGTTTGCATGGAAGCCGTCGATGTTGCGAAGAGGTTGAGGTTGACTGTGTCCTGTGATTTAAATTACCGCGCGAAGCTTTGGAAGTGGGGGAAAGAACCTTGTGAGGTAATGCCTGAAATGATTGCTCACACTGACGTTATTGTATGTAATGAGGAGGACGCTGAAAAGGTCTTTGCGATTTCTGCCCCCGATACAGACGTCACCTGTGGAGATCTAGACGCCGAAAAATATCAAAGCGTCTGTGAAGCGCTCGCTGAACGCTTCCCCAATTTAAGGAGCATTGCCATAACGCTTCGAGGATCGAGATCCGCGAGCCACAATACCTGGAGAGCTGTAATGTGGCACGAGGGAGATTTTGCAATAGGTCCGGAATACGACATCGTTCCCATCATTGACCGTGTCGGGGGCGGGGATAGCTTTGTCGCAGGATTGATCTACGGACTTCATCAATACCCTAAACAATCCACCAAGGCTTTAGAATTTGCTGTTGCAGCGTCGGCACTGAAACATTCAATATTTGGAGATTTCAATCTCGTGAGCGTAGAAGACGTCGAGAAGCTGGCTGGTGGGGACCAATCCGGTCGAGTGAGCCGCTAAGTTAAGCAGGAGGTAAGCATTACAAAAATGGCGAAATACAGTCGTTTAGCTGTCCTGAACACGATGATTAAAACAGGGTTGATCCCCGTCTTTTACCATGGAGATATCGACATTGCGATTCGCGCCATCAGTGCATGCCTGGAAGGTGGGGTTCGCTGTGTTGAGTTCACGAATCGCGGCGATCAGGCACATCTTGTATTCGGGGAACTGGTACGTAAATTTGAAGGAGATCATCGTCTGATCCTTGGCGCGGGTTCAATCATCGATCCGGGTGCGGCCTCTTTGTATATTCAATTAGGGGCGAACTTCATTGTTGGGCCTGTACTCAACACTGAAGTTGCGCGTGTCTGTAATCGACGCAAAGTTGCCTATAGCCCTGGGTGTGCGAGCCTGAGTGAGATTTCTCAAGCCGAGCAACTCGGTGTGGAAATATGCAAGATTTTCCCCGGGAAGCAAGTTGGTGGTCCATCATTCATCAAGGCGGTCAGCGCCCCCATGCCATGGGTGAGAATCATGCCGACGGGGGGGGTTCAGGCGACAGAGGAAAGCATACGCAGCTGGTTTGACGCAGGCGCGGCATGCGTTGGAATGGGAAGCAAATTAATCACCAAGAGCGCAATGGAAAACGGCGATTTCGAGTCTGTTACGGAGAAAACAAAGGATGTGCTCGGCTGGATCGCTGACTCGAGGCTCGAACACCCGGTACAAGTGAGGGATCTGTAACAGTCTGTGCGTATTACTATGAAGATGATTGTTTTTCATCAGGCAATGGAAATGAAAATCTCAGCCCGTAGGATGACGCAATATGCGTTATCAGACGGACCGATTCGAGGATAAGAAGGATTACGCAATGAAACTATTGATACCAGGGCCAGTCCAACCCGAGCAGGAAGTTCTCCAGGCCATGGGTGATCCCGTTCAACCGCATTATGGACCCGAATGGACACAGATATACAACGAGACCGTGGACATGTTGAAAACGGTCTATGGAACCACCGGGGATGTTTTTATCATCGTCGGTTCGGGCTCCTCTGGTCTCGATGCGGCTATCGGAAGCATGGTCCCAACAGGAGAGAAAATAATCGTCGGGGTGAATGGCTTTTTTGGGGAG
>CBDVCG010000519.1:0-1902 GCA_965372425.1 uncultured Anaerolineales bacterium | reverse complement strand
TGAAGAATTGCTGGGTGATGATTCCCAACTCATCGAAGACTTCCTTTCTACATCACTTAACTACCCCCAAACGAACGGATCCATCGAATTACGTGATCGGATTGCAGCCCTTTATCACGGCGCCACACGCGACAATGTGGTGGTCACTACAGGCGCCGCTCAGGCGAACTTCACTTCCATCATCGCCCTGATGGATCGGGGCGATGAGATTGTTGTTATGCTGCCCAACTACATGCAGATCTACGGTCTTGCCAAGAATTTCGGGTTAGAGGTAAAAACCTTTTCATTGAAGGAAGAATTAAGTTGGAGCGTGGACATTGATGAGTTGAATAAGGTGGTCGGCAATAGGACAGCCATAATCGCTGTGTGCAACCCCAACAACCCTACCGGACACGTTATGGCGGTTGAGGAGCGAGAAGCCGTCATCAGAGCAGCGGAGAGGGTAGGTGCATGGATACTCGCGGATGAAGTATATGCGGGGGCTGAGCACCATACCGACGAAGTAACGCCATCGTTTTGGGGGGACTATAAGAAAGTATTAGCCATAGGAAGCCTCTCCAAGGCGTATGCGCTTCCCGGGTTGCGGGTGGGTTGGGTAGTGGCTCCTAAAGAAACGGCAGATGAAATATGGGCTCGTCAGGACTATGTCACCATCAGCGCCACCATGCTGGGGAATAAACTGGCAGCCTATGCTTTGTCTCCGGAAGTTCGCCTTAAGCTCATTGCACGAACGCGTGCGTACCTCAGAAATGGATACGATAACTTCGAGCAATGGTGCCGACAACACGGCGATCTCATCAGCCTAACGCCTCCCGATGCGGCGGCAATTGCGTTTATTCGGTATCATCGAGATGCCGGCTCTTCCGAGATTGTGAGGCGACTGAAAGATGAACAGGATACTTACGTCGTACCCGGAGATCACTTCGGGTTGGATCACCATCTCCGGATCAGCTACGGTCTTTCCGAAGAATATGTCAACGAGGGTCTTAGGAGAATAATAGAGGTAATTTCTTCATCCTAGCAAATTTATCACCGATTCCAGGAAACGTCGAACGCAGAGATTACGAGGAGCTTTCTAGTTATCCCTATCAACCGATCTACTTAAAGCTATGACTTGAGAAAATGTTATGGGCAAGCGTTAATCCACGATTCCACCAACTGAAGGTGCGGTATGTCACTGCGAGGCGCGTGAATTTGACGAAACGCACGAAGCCGTTGCGCAGATCAGGATTGAGCAGGCATCTGTCTACCATCATTAATTCAGGAGGTCCAGATTGGGAACACAAGAGTTGATCCAGCTAGAAAGCAAATACGGAGCAAATAATTACGCCCCGCTCGATGTCGTTATCGCCCGTGGCGCGGGGATCTGGGTCCAAGACGTGGATGGCAACCGCTACATGGACTGCCTCAGCGCATATTCCGCGGTAAACCAGGGTCATTGCCACCCGCGCATTACACAAGCTCTCGTTGATCAAGCTTTGCAGCTTCAACTGACCTCGCGCGCATTTCGCAATGACCAGTTGGGGCCTTTCAGCAGACAGATTTGTGAACTGACCGGCTATGAGATGGCATTGCCGATGAACACTGGCACCGAAGCCATCGAAACTGCAGTTAAAGCCGCCCGCAAATGGGGCTACACGGTGAAAGGCGTCGCCGATGATAGCGCCGAAATCATCACATGCTCGGGCAACTTCCACGGCCGGTCCGTCACCGTGGTTTCCTTTTCATCCGACGAGCAGTATCGTGATGGGTTCGGTCCCTACACGCCGGGGTTCAAGATTATTCCCTACGGTGATGCTGCTTCCCTCGAAGCAGCGATCGGCCCCAATACAGTGGCTTTCCTCGTGGAACCGATCCAGGGCGAGGGTGGGATAAATATGCCACCTGAAGGATACCTAAGTC
>CBDVCG010000518.1:0-1912 GCA_965372425.1 uncultured Anaerolineales bacterium | reverse complement strand
GTTGTGGCACCATCGGATGGGTCTGGTGAACGGGAATATGAGATTACGCGCGAAGTATTTCCACTGCAATCGGTTACATCGTTTATGCATCCATCTGACGCATCGGTCGGAGTCATCGTTATCCGATTATTCAGTGAACGAACCCCGGCTGAGTTAGAAAAAGCCTATCGTGAGCTTGTGGATCGGGGTGCGGAAGCGTTGATCCTGGATTTGCGGAACAATGGGGGCGGATTACTTGGGTCCGCTTTAAGCGTAGCAGAATTTTTTCTGGAGGATGGCGTCATTCTTCATGAACAACAACGTGAGGGCGATATGGTTACACACAGCGTAAGCTCTCCAGGAATTGGATCGAGCATGCCTCTCGCTCTCCTTGTCAATCAATATACTGCCAGTGCCGCTGAGGTTGTTGCGGGAGCCATTCAAGATCATGGCCGGGCGCCACTGATCGGCGAAACTACTTACGGAAAAGGGTCGGTACAGGTAATCGTCGAGCTGAAGGATGGTTCGAGTTTGCATATTACATCAGCCAGGTGGTTTACTCCGAATAATAGAACACTTGATGGTGTTGGCTTGGAGCCAGAGCATCCGATTATGCCAGGTGATTCAGGGGATGCTGCCCTTGAGTTTGCACTATCATGGTTGAGTGATCAGCAGTAGGTACATAGATGAAGAACTCCGGGCAGAAGATTGTTGCGAGAAATCGTAAAGCTTTCCATGATTACTTCTTAGAAGATTTTGCTGAGGCTGGGATTGTTTTATTAGGTACCGAGATCAAATCCATTCGTGCCGGACAGGTGAGCTTGAAAGAGGCGTATGTGAGACTGGATGGACAGGAGGCATTCCTGGTAAATGCACATATCGCGCCGTACAATCCAGCAAGTCACTTCAATCATGATCCGCGTCGACCACGCAAGCTCCTCCTGCATAAGAGAGAAATTCGACGGATGCATGAGAAAGTAAGTCAACGCGGTTATACAATTGTGCCGACTAAGATGTATCTATCGAAAGGCCGTGCGAAGGTGGAGATCGCCACAGCTCGCGGCAAGAGGCAATACGATAAACGCAAAGAAATCGCGAAGCGCGAAACAGATCGTGAGATTGAACGTGAAATGGCGAGGAGAAGAAAACAATAAAGGCTAACTCCATTGCTTCCGTAAATAAGCTTCCTTGGGCCGAGAAGGAAATAATATATCGTCGATTCATCCCCGCCCCATTGTTGGACCAATTCCACATCGATCCAGATCTTGTAGATTCGGAAGGTCGTCCGTTGTTGACGTTGCGTTGTCGGGAGGGCTCGACCGATGTCGTGCTAGAACTGCGCTATCGGTTTGACGATCTCGATCCACTTCTCTATGCACACCTGACAGATACAATAAATGGCCAGATCCATGTTCTGCTTTATGTGGTCAACGATCCGAATTCACCTCGATTTGATGTCGATCGGATGCCGGATGGAGAGCCAACGGAGTTCGGGACATCAAAGCGTAATTTGAGTGCTGAAACCGCTGCATTAGAAGCAGGCCTCGCTCCTGGGCAGGTTCACAAGGGTCTTAGAATCCTCCGTGAGTCCATCGATTGCTTCGAAGAATTTATCAGCTCTCTTTCCCATCACACATATTTCGTAGAACCACTCTATTATCACAATGCCATCATATTTGAGAAATATGGATTCTCCTATGAGCGAGGTAAAAAATTGATGGAGCGGATCCAGGCTGGTTTTTTGCTCGATGGTGATCTCTACAACTTGATGAATCCGACTTCCCCCTTCCGACACCCCTCTTTTTGTGGTTCGATACGTGGTCGATCTTGGGCGCTTCATGACGGGATACTGGACGAACCATTTAGCGGGGTCACGATGTATAAACGAATTGGTGAGCACGCTGGAATCAGCACCTACCCCGATTCGGTCTGG
>CBDVCG010000517.1:0-1916 GCA_965372425.1 uncultured Anaerolineales bacterium | reverse complement strand
TGGTGGTCGCTCCTTTATAGAGCAGACCGAACGCCTCAAAGCCATGGCGCCCCTGACATTCAGCACGATTCTGGAATACGGACCCGATTTAATCGACGGCCTCGTCCCTGGTCATGTTTTATTTACGCTTGGTCAATCTCATGCTGATTGCTCCCCGGTGCAATTAAGGTTGATCGAGCAAATCGTGGACCAAAATGCTCTCCGAAGAGATGACCCCAAATTGCGACAGGTGGATATTTTCGGACAGTATGCTGCCGTGCTGAACCACCTCGCAAGTGTTCACCCGCTCGCCATCTTTATCGACGATCTCCAATGGGCTGACATAGGGACACTGAACCTCCTGTTCTACCTCGGCAGACAACTTAACGAGAACCGCATTTTACTCATCTGCGCGAGCCGTCCGATTGAGCTGCAGGATGATAGCGGGGATACACGTCTTCCTCTTGGTTCCATGCTCCAAGAATTTAAACGGCTTTATGGCGAGATCACCATCGATCTTAATGAGACCTGCGAGAAGGACGGTCGCGATTTTATCGAGGCTTTCATTGATACCGAGCCTAATCAGCTTGGCGCCCCATTCCGAGATGAGCTCTACCATCATACAGGTGGGAACCCTCTATTTATCGTTGAACTTCTGCGAGCCATGGAAAAGCGGGGAGACATTGAAACTGACGAGGAAGGGAATTGGGTTGCACCGTCTTCGCTGAACTGGAGCATATTACCCGGGAAGCTTGAAGGCGTCATCGAAGATCGCATTATGCGATTAGATCCTGAACTGCTGGAGGTTATCACGCTTGGAAGCGTGGAGGGTGAGGAATTCACAGCCGAGGTCATCTCTAAGGTTTTACAGCGTGATAACCGTGAGATTGTTGGCTGCTTGAGCGGGAAGTTGGACAAGATACATAAGTTGGTCTCAGCACAGCAAGTGAGCTGGATCGGTGATAGTCGTCTTTCGACCTATCGATTTCGCCACATCCTGATCCAGAAGCACCTTTACGGACGTCTCGACTCAATTGAAAAGGTTCACCTCCATGAAGAAGTAGGCTTAGCTTTGGAAACCCTTCATTCTGGAAGGACCGATGAAATAGCCATCCAATTGGAACGGCACTTTCGCGAAGCCAGAATTCCCGAAAAAGCCGTCGAGTATGGACTGCTTGCTGCTGAAGAGGCCAGAAGGCTCTCGGCGAACGAAGAAGCGGTTCAGCATCTCAGGGGTGCGTTGGAGCTCCTTCAAACAACGCCGGAAAGTTCTTCGAGGTCCATTCGAGAGCTTCAAGTTTACTCTTCTCTCGGTGTGGCGTTAATTGCAACAAAGGGTTATGGAGCGCGTGAAGTCGAAGAAACATTTTCTCAGGCTTTAGAATTGTGTGAATCATTCGGTGATGATCCACAGTTATTTATGATCCTGTACGGATTGCGGATGTATACCACAGTCCGGGGGAGGCATAAAACTGCGCAAGAGTTAGGAGAAAGACTGCTCGTGATGGCGCAGGTCGCTGAGGATCCAGATTTTCTCCTCGAAGCCCATCAAGCAGTCGGCGCCTCGGCTTTTTACCTCGGCGATTTGGAATCCGCCAGAGCACATTTAGAGGCGGCGCTAGAACTCTATGACATCGAACGGCATATCGTGCACACGTCGCTGTATGGTCAGGACCCAGCAGTCGCATGTCTTAGCTATCTACCTCTGATCATCTGGTGTCAGGGTTTCCCCGAACAAGCTATTGAGAAGAGCCATGAAGCAATTCGTCTTGCAAATCAAGTTGCCCATCCATTCAGTATGGTCATTGCACTTTGTTTCTCGTCCTTTCTTTTCTGCTTGATGAAAGGTTAACCAGAGGCAATGAACCTTGCAGATGAAGCCATCCAATTGTCCGCCAAGCACGGTGTCCCTCTGTGGTAAGCCATGGGAGACATCC
>CBDVCG010000516.1:0-1942 GCA_965372425.1 uncultured Anaerolineales bacterium | reverse complement strand
GTGTGACAAGTTATCCGTTCATTGTGTGGTTTCTAGGAAATCCTGCAGCCAGCCTGGGATGGCATAGTTCTCAATTTTTTTTTCTTCGTGATGTTAAGCCATTCTGTTATGGTAGGAGAGCGAACGGTTGATCATTGCTAGGCGATAGGCGATGTCAAATGCTTCCCTTAGTTCTGTGGGTGAGCCAAACGAGGACCAGGGCTCCAAATAAATATCCCGCAGGCGGAGCATCTCGGGAGCATCTTCCTTGATGCCGGCTCGATAAGCTGCGCTGCGGATCGTGACGAGCATGGTGAAGAAGGGATGCCCTATGCAGCTATCAGCCCAATCTGTGAAGATCACCCTCTCCCCATCGAGTATGACATTGGCGTCATGAACTTCTTCGTGGCAGATGGTCTCAGGAAGTCCAACCCTGGCGAGTTGGAGACACATGTCTTCAACTTCGGATTGAAGTGTCAGAAGATGCCTATGCTCTTCGGATGACAGCCCGGGAGGGTTATCGACTCGTAAATTCTCCGTATCCTCTAAGAGTCCTCGGTATAAGTGTGGAAAGTGTCCCAGACGCCGGTCGGGAGCGCCTGTCATCAACAAGTCGGCGAGGTTAGGGGCGAGATCGATTTGGAATTCTGCATAGAAGGGTACGACGCGATCCCATCGGGCAAGATCATCTACAGAACGTATGGAGTTGCGTAAAACCTCCCCCGAGTTGACGGATAATGTCCATCCTTGTTCTAGATCAACTGCGAGGAGCCTAACCATGCAATCTGGCCGCAGTTGAACAAGCTTTTGCGTTAAAGCTGCTTCAAATGCATCATCAAGGGAGGGTGCTTTAAAGTAGACGACCCCCTCGGACGTGGCTAGAGAGGCGAGTGCCGACCAGGTCCGCATATGCAGGATTTCGAGCGGTCCTTCAATCCGAATTCCATGAGCCGCAAGCTGCTGGTCGATCCAGGACTGAACATTTTCTTCCCAACCCGGCTGTGTCCAGGGGAGTTGTGGGTGAGCGGGGAGTGTGTTGGATTCCATCGATCGAAGGTTCCTTGTGTGGGATGAGGTACGGATGGAATTGTATCAGCGGCTGAAGGAGCAATTTCCTGATTCGGACCGTCCAGGGCTAAGATCTTGGCACCTGCTTGACATATTGATGATTGTCGATATAATTCAGCACATGGATCAGGTTGAATTTGCGAAGGCGCTGGCGGATGAAACCCGCCAGGAAATCATGAAGTTTTTATGCTGTGAATGGCTCAGCGTCAATGACGTGGTTGACCGACTGGACGGAAGGGTAAATCAGCCGACGGTGAGCCATCATCTCAAGAAGCTGGAAGAGGCTGAACTTGTGCACGTCCGTCAGGAGGGACGGCAGCGTTTCTATTCTTTGAACCAGCAGACGATGACGATTTGCTGCGGCAACCTGATGTCCCGTTTCGCACCGGAATACGCCGATTCGGTGATCGACTTGCGCGAATCAAGAAAATCGGAATAGCGAGTTTTTTTGTCCCAATACATCGATAGTGATCGATATAAATAATGGAGGTATTCAATGACAGATCAGAATGAAAGCATACACGCGGTGGTACGTGAGAGGTATGGAAAAATCGCAAGTTCGACAAAACCTACAAGCTGCTGTGGACCGCAGGAAACCTGCTGTGACCCAACGGAACTCACACAGGCGCTCTATGATGAAAATCTGCTGGTGGATCTACCCGTGGATGTCACCGGGCTATCGCTGGGATGCGGCGATCCGGTGACGCTTGCGGGGTTGAGCCCCGGCGAGGTGGTACTCGATCTCGGCAGTGGAGGCGGCATCGACTGCTTCCTGGCTGCCAGGCAGGTGGGTGAACATGGCTCTGTGATCGGGATTGACATGACGGACGAGATGTTGGGGAAAGCAGAAGCGAACAAGATTCAGATGGGGATAGAGAATGTCGAGTTTCGAAGA
>CBDVCG010000515.1:0-1955 GCA_965372425.1 uncultured Anaerolineales bacterium | reverse complement strand
CAGCAATCTCTTGCTGAGTAAACTCCTCTATATAGTACTGCCAGGCAATACGGACCAGCATGTCTTTTGATGCAGGCATTCGAAGCGCCTCTCTACTCGTGACAGTGGACTGATCGACTCACACATCATCCATGGTTTCATACCGATTCGACACAGGGCAATCCGCCCATGCTTCGTCGACGATTTGGTCAAACCGATCGATATCTAAAATCTTATTAGGCATATTGATCCTGGGCAGATCGCCAATTTGTGCCTCATAGATCATTCCTGTGATCAAGTTGTCAACGGTTGAGGAAAGCAAGATGTCATTGCTTTCAAAAACCTCTGGGTGGGAAAGGTAGACTGCCGGGAGTACGTCCCAGAGGTAATCCTTCGCCTCCCCATGCTTTTGTCCGAGGTGTTCTAAGAAATCTTGAACCATCTTCTTTGTTCGATCATCCCAGTATTTAATGCGCGGCATATCGTCTAAGGAGAATGGAGCCTCGAGACAAATTTGCGCGTTCATCAGTGTGATCTCGCATGGCGCTGTGAGCACTGCGTAAGCCGCTTCCGGGTCACAGGCAAGGTTCAATTCAGGCAGCTCGTCATCACCTAAGTAGATCGGCGCCGTACTGCCACCCATGATCACAATCTGCTTCACATTTCGAAAAAAATCTGGATCACGCAGCGAGGCAGCATGGAGATTTCCTAACGGCCCTATCGCTAAAATGCTTACTTCTCCCGGGCTGGCTGCAGCGGTTTCAGCCAGGTACGCCGCTGCCGCACCGGGTGTATCGCCTCGTCTTCCGGCCCCCTGAATTAAGGGAAGATCTTGTTTACCGACATGACTGAGTATGTCTTTTGTCGCACGAAGTACTTCCTCTATCGTGCCGTTTCCAAAGGTGGTTGTAATCCCCAGCAAGTCGATATCGGATCGACCCCATAAGTAGAGCAATGTTTGTCCATCATCTATAGGTAGACCTGGAATACCCATCGTGTTGTCACAATCACAAATCACGAGTTCAGTCATCTCCAGAGACATCCTCAGTTGCATCTTCTTCTTGCGGGACCAGCCAGATTTTTTCCACCGGGAAATTTAATGGCACAACCTCCCCATCCTTGAATTCTCTGACGCTGCTGGCGTCTCCAACAACCTCGAATTCAGCCTCCCCGATCTGAACCTTAAAGCGCGCATGTGTTCCGACATAGACATGGGATCGGATATAACATTGGATACTATTCTTTCCATCCTTCCCAAGTGCTAGATTTTCTGGTCTGATTATCAACGTTACTGGCCCATCGGGGATGTCCACGTCTGGTACCTCTAAATCGATGAGGTCGGACTTCAGATAGTTGGCATCTTTGATTCCGTCGATAAAATTCACCCCTCCAAAAAACATCGCCGCACGTTTGCTGACAGGGCGTTCATAAAACCAGTCTGGTTCGTCATACTGCTGGAGCACACCTTCAAACATCAATGCGATTCGATCTGCAAGGACGACCGATTCTTCCTGGTCATGGGTCACGAATATAGTCGTAATCCCAAGTTGGCGTTGGATTGAAAGGATGAGTTCCCGCATCTCATCGCGCAGATGAGCATCCAGATTAGAAAGTGGTTCATCCAACAGAAGCACGGTTGGCTCGATGATCAGCGCTCGGGCCAGCGCGACGCGCTGGGATTGTCCCCCGGAAAGTTGCTTTGGACGGCGATCTTCGTATCCCGGCAGGTGGACAAGTTCAAGAATCTCACTCACGCGCGACTGCCTCTCATCCTTATCCACGCCTCGCATCTTCAATCCGAAGCCGACGTTTTCCCCCACGGACATATATGGGAAGAGAAGATGGTTTTGAAACACCATCGCCGCACCACGTTTCTCAGCGGGTACCCCCTTCACGCTCTCCCCATCGAAGAGAATGTCTCCTTCGTTGGGTCGAAGCAGTCCAGCTATCATCTTAAGGGTGGTCGTCTTTCCGCA
>CBDVCG010000514.1:0-1956 GCA_965372425.1 uncultured Anaerolineales bacterium | reverse complement strand
TTTTTCCGACCGGAAGGATCCACTGTCCACCTCGATCAACCCGATAATGTCCGGATTTACCGACTTTATGAAATCCAGTATCTTTTTCAAGTTACCATTGGTGTGCTTTAGATAACCGCTGTAAGGCACGGGGAGGTGAAAATGCCTTCCAATCCCCGCTCCGTAACGAATATTGTACAAAAGAAATCGCACGCTATCCCCGTCCCCCAACTCGAATATTCCATCAAGACTGTTTCATGATCTATAATAATGCTCCTGGGGCCAAATTTAAAGGGCTCGTAACCACCAAATCAAGGGATTATTGGCAGGAACATGGCAATTCAGCACGCGCACATGTCACGCCGGTCTCTCTCACATGCGCCCTGATCAGAGAAGCGGGCTGAAGAGCTGGGCCGTATTTTCTACGAAACGGTTCCACCCGGGCCGTTTCTGCCAAGCTTGCAGGTCGATCGAGTTTGACTCTTCGACGTACCCCTGTTGAAGCGCCCGGAGTCGCGATCCAAAGTCCGGATCGTAGACGAACAGCGTCACCTCAAAGTCAAGCCAGAAGCTGCGCATGTCCAGGTTGACTGTACCGAATAGAGCAATTTCTCCATCCACCGTGATGCTCTTGGTGTGCAAGAGGCCTCCCTGAAAGCGGAGAATCCGGACTCCCGAAGCCAGCAGGTCGTTGAAATACGATCGGCTTGCGTAGCGGACCAGTCGCGAATCGACCCTCTCGGGCACGATGATTGTGACGTTAACCCCCCGTAGTGCGGCAGACTGCAAAGCGGTGACCACCGACTCGTCAGGGACGAAGTAAGGTGTCGTCATGATCAGCTCGCTGCGAGCGGCGTAGATGGACATCAGAAGCAACTGGCGGATCGAGTCGACTGTGTACCCGGGGCCTGATGGAACCACCTGAACATTTGCCCTTCCCGCTTGAGGCACCGCTTTGAGGTCACTGGTGTTCTTCAGCGCTTTGATGTCCTGTCCTGTCTCGACTTGCCAATCCCACATGAATATCAGGCCTAGGGCCTGAACGGCAGGCCCTTCAACTCGTGCCATCGCGTCAACCCACTGTCCAACACCTGCCTCTTGTTTAAAGTAACGGGGGTCGACAAGATTGAGGCTTCCGGTGTAGGCAACCTCGCCGTCTATGACGACAATCTTGCGGTGGATCCGCAAGTCGAGCCGCACAAAGACCATCCTGATCAGTCCCACCGGAAGAGCGGCGACCAACTCGATCCCGTTCTTCAGAAGACGGCGTGCCAGTTCGGTCTTCAGGAAATTGGCGCTGCCCACCGCATCAATTAGAACCCGACACATCACACCGCGTTTCGCGGCCCGGATCAGCGCCTCACAGACCTCGTCCGCTGTTCCGCCTTCGTTCCAAATGTAGAACTCCATATGGCACGTGCGCTTCGCACGATCAATGTCCGCGATCATGGACCGAAGGATGGGTTCGGCCGCATCGATTAGCTCGAGCTTGTTCCCGGCCATTGCCGGAATGCCGAGTGTTGCTTCGGCAAGGCGATTGATGGGCAGGGATCCCGGATTCAGGTGCGGCCAATCAACCACGACATCCTGGGGCAACCTTCGGAGCCATTCCTCATACTCACCCCGAAGCGCTGCAGTGCGCTCTGCGCGCCGTCTTCCCATCCGTCGCTCTCCAATGAGCAGATACAAGGCGGCACCTGCAAAGGTTAGGATGAAGATCAGAATGAGCCAGGCCAGCTAGACACCCACAGGTCGGCGCATCATGATGACACGAATGGATAGACCGATGATGATGACCACGTGAGCGGGCACGATAAGAATGCTTATGTGGCTGATAAGCTCCATGGTTTGCTCAGCATACCGCTTTATGGTCACCGACTCCGACTGACTCGATGAACCGAGCGCGTCCAGAGGACTATATGGATTCTATGGGGTCCGAGAGGAGACGTCAAGATCGATCGAAGGTTTAAGGATCGA
>CBDVCG010000513.1:0-1960 GCA_965372425.1 uncultured Anaerolineales bacterium | reverse complement strand
ATTCCAAGAACAAGAGTCTGGTTTTCGATCTTGACCGGATATGTGCTTATTTCCACGGTAACCTCATCTCCGTCTCGCCGTCGGAGGTTGAACACATCCGGACCGGTCGATTGACCAACAACGTTCCTGCCCAGAAGTTTCGCCGCTCGAGGTATATCCTTCTTCTGAAGCAATCCCACACTGAGGAAACTCTTCCCGATCAACTCGTCTTTGGAGTACCCTATCATTTTCTCAGCAGCAGCGTTCCCGTCGATGAATTCGCCCTTAAGGTCGGTAAGGTAGTACGCATCGGGAGCATTCTCATAGATGATGCGTAGGCGTTCTTCCGAGCGAACGAGTTCTTCCTCCGCACGCTTGCGCTCCGTGATGTCACGAACCACGACGAGCATGACTTGTTTGCCGCCAATATGATGCAGACGTGCGGAGATCTCAACTGGGAAATGTGTTCCATCTGCACGTGCATTGATGGTTTCAAATGATTTCTCTGGTAACTCATCCTGCTCCAAGTCATCCGGAAGAACTGTAAAGGAGCCAGTCGGGAAGAGATCTGAGATGTGCTTTTTTAAGAAATCATCGCGATTGAATCCATACAGATCGCAAGCTCGTTGATTGATGTCGAGGACTTCTCCCTCCATGCTCTCAACGATGATCGCATCATGCACACCTTCAAAAATGCTGCGGTAGTTTGACTCAGATTCGCCTAATGCGTCGACAACCTTCTGCCTCTCTATTAGCTCTTGTTGGATCTCTTCATAGAGGCGAGCGTTTTCAATCGCAGCCGCGATTTGATCTACGAGTGTATCCATGACAATCTGGTCATGTTGATCGAAGGCATTTTGTTCCTGACTTTGGATGTCGAGGACGCCTAATATTTTTTCTCCTACGATGATGGGAATGCATAACTCGGATTGAGATTGAATCGCCTTTGGATAGAAATTAATATAGCGTTTGTCATCGGCGACATTGTTGGCAAGGAGACTGGCGCCTGTTTTCCCAACCCAGCCGACGATGCCTTCACCAAGCTTGATTGTATGGTATTCCGGGAACGCATCAGCATAAACACCCGACCGGGCTCGCATCTCAAGAAAATTATTCTCAACGTTCAACAGGAAAATCGCGACATGTTCATAGCTAAATTTTTCTTGAACAAGTTGAACAGTCCGATCGAGCAGATCATTAAGATCAAGGACCGCGGCGATTTTTCCACCGATTTCACTGAGGATTGACAGCTCCACCGTACGCTTGGCCTGTTCTTTCTCTGCAATCTTGCGGTCGGTGACATCGGTCACGATTCCGAGAATTGCTGGATTGCCGTTGTATGTCATTAACCTGGTCGCATGGATGGAATGAAGCTCTCGCCCGTCCTTTGTAACCAGAATGGATTCATAAGGCGGCACTTCCTCGCCACGTTGATGTGATTCGAAGTTTTTCTTGATAGTCGCAACGTGGTCCTTTGCGATTAATGAGAGAAAATCGAAGTCTGGGGAATAGAACTCGTCCCGTGAAAACCCCATACGCTTTTCGCATTCCGGATTGGCGTAGACGATTTTTCCGGCCTGGTTGATAAATATCATATTCGGAGATTTTTCCGAGAGGGTGCGGAACTTCTCCTCGGATTCACGCAGCGCCTCTTCTGCAAGCTTCTTCTCAGAGAGCTCACGTTGTATCTCCGAGTAGAGCCTGGCATTTTCAATTGCTGCGGCAGCGTGCTGCCCGATGGACCGGCACAGCGTGATTTCGTCGCCAGTGAACTCGCGTTCCCCGCTTGTATCCCAGAGCTCAACAAAGGCGATGGTGCGACCTCGGATTTGTAAGGGGATGATGAGGATGGCCTGTGCTCCGTGGTCTACTACATAAGATTGATCAGCAGCCGAAAGACTCTCAACGGTGAGATGGTATTACAATACTTTACCGATGCTGATCACAATCACAACAAATCGAAAATCTACACCCAGATGCC
>CBDVCG010000512.1:0-1977 GCA_965372425.1 uncultured Anaerolineales bacterium | reverse complement strand
CTGGTGGGGAGACAAGTACCGCGTACTGCTAAATCAACACATTGCAGGTTTCTGGCATGACATGAATGAGCCCAGCGCTTTTGCCGCGTGGGGGGAACCGACCCTTCCGGGGAATGCAAGACATTATCTCGAGGGTCAGGGAGGCGATCACCGTCAAGCGCACAATCTTTATGGATTGCTCATGAATAGGGCAGGTTTCGAAGCGCTTCGAGAATACGCTCCAAATCGTCGACCCTTTATCTTGTCGCGTTCGGGCTGGGCGGGGATGCAGCGCTATGCATGGAATTGGACCGGAGATATTGAAACCAGCTGGGAGATGTTGAGGACCTCCATCGCCAGTATGTTGGGGATAGGATTGTCGGGCGTCCCTTATACTGGGTCGGATATCGGCGGTTTTTCCGGCGCCCCGGACGATGAGCTTTTCTTGCGGTGGTTTCAGATGGCGGCTTTCACACCTTTCTTCCGGATCCACTCCGCTCTAATGACGCCGCGCAGAGAGCCCTGGGAGTTTGAGGACGCAACCCTGGATGGTATCCGCTCGATCCTCAACCTGCGCTATGCCCTGCTCCCATATATCTACACCCTCGCCCGGGAAGCCAGTCAATCCGGCTTCCCGCTGATGAGACCGATGTTCTGGATCGATCCCACGGATAGCTCCTTATGGGATATCGACGACCAATTCCTGCTCGGTGATTCCGTGCTCGTCGCACCGATCGTTGAGACCGGAGCGACGTCACGTAAGGTCCACCTTCCTGAGGGGAATTGGTTTGACTTCCGAGACGATCAACGCCATGAAGGAAACCAGACAATCTCGACGGAGGCCGCGCTCCAGAGTATTCCTCTATTCATCAGAGGGGGCGCTGTGCTACCTATGAAGATGGAGGGTCTCCTCGAGCTGCACATCTACCTGCTCCACGATGGGATCCGGATTTCACAGCTTTACAGCGACGAGGGCGATGGGTATGGGGGTTCAAGAATGGATCGCTTTCGACTCGAGGCTCATGGAGAGAGAGTTTCCCTGACGTGGGAGAACGAGGGGGACTACGCCTTCCCCTACCCTGAAATCAAGATCATTCCGCATGGGTTCGAGTTGATAAAACCCATCATTGATGGCGAAACCATCGTTTGTGACCCAGAGTTCCTGGTCACGGGGAAGTTTCGTAGCGCCGAATTCCAAGTGAAGTCGCCACCGTAGGATACAGAAGTACATGCGTTCAACTTCCCAGGACACCTGCATCCAAACCATTTAAGAACATGCTAAGAACAAAAGCCGCCCTCATCTCGAGGGCGGCTTTGGAATGATTGTTACCCTTGATGCATAGATCAAGAAGATTTGGTCGTTTTACGGGCGGGCAGCTTTTTCGCCGGTTCTGCTTCAGCTCCACCAGGGATATACTCCCTCGTACCAAAGCGGGTCAGGATGACCGCACCCAGTCCTGCAGCACCCACCAAGAACGGTGCCAGCCATCCGATACAGGGGATGAAACCGATACCCATCAGAACGAGCGTCACGATAAATGTTCCCGCCGAAGCCGCGACGACAGGTTGCCATTCACGTTCTAAGGCCTTCGCCAACCGGTCTCCGACCTCCATGCCCATCGCGATCCATCCGAACACACCGGCGACCACCAGGATGAAGACTCCGAGGAAGCCGAGGACGGCGAAACAAATCGTGATGAACAGGAAGAAGATGAGGATCGGCGCCACGATCATGGTCAGGATCCCAATGCCCCCGCTGATCCAGGTTTGTTCGGCCAGAGTTGAGGCTATACGCTTCGTATGCTCGGGTATGAAGACCACAACGAGAGCGGCCAGCGCGGCGAGCAAAAAGGCCTGGAAGAAATACGCGAGTATTCGAGTACCCATCGACGTTCCGAATCCCTGGTATCCCTGGAAACCGCCGAACTGCATGGGGAAACCATAATCACGTGTGAAGCCGAGGTTCATGGGGAAGTCAAAAACATCCTCAGACATAAA
>CBDVCG010000511.1:0-1987 GCA_965372425.1 uncultured Anaerolineales bacterium | reverse complement strand
GTGCAAATGAAAGGAAAAAGTAGGCGATCAGGAGCCAGGCGGTGAGCCAGGGGCTTGCCCATAGGTCGAGCCATTCGTACAACCAGAAGAGGATAAATAACCCGGCGACTGAGACCCACTTATTCCGGAGCACATGTGGAAACCGCCTCCCATGGCTGCTGATCTTCTTTGCAACCGACCTGGTGATGGTGAAAGGACAGGCGAAACAAAACACATTACCGATAAGCAGCAGCGAAAGTATCACAAACCCACGATAGTGCACCCACACGAGCAGCGTAGCGTTGTTGGCTGCGGCTAGCTGCGGTCCAGTAAAACCATCGTAGATGATGAAGATCGCCAGAATGAGCAGGATAATCTGAAAACTTAGACGACCCCAACGCCAGCCAATGATACGACCCGGGAAGGATGATCCAAGTAAATCGAATTGACGATGTTTTTCTATGTGCATATGTGCTGAACCCGTAATCGGTGATCGTCCTAGAATTTGTCTAATTCGAGGAGACTGTGAGCTCGAAGGTACGGCTAAAACTCTGACGATCTGGGAGTTCACCCGTAACCGTCAGGATCCAGTCTCCACCCATGGTCCACTCGAAAGGGATGCTGTAGTTCCCATCCCCAATCTCCTCGCTGTCACCAAATACAGGCATCATACCGGCATGGGACATATCGCCTCGTGCCCTCAGCGAGGCGCCTTCGATGGGTTGGGCCTGCGCATCCTTGAGCTCAAAGTATAGGGTTGCCTCGCCGATCGTGACTGGGGAAGGATCGACGGTGAGCACGATGGTGATATCGGGTGATGTCTCCTGTTGTCGGCTCTCTCGAGCGCAGGCAGGCAAGAAGAGCGTGCTCATAATGAGGCCGTAGCTGATTGCTCTAAGGATTCTTGACGGGCGCATGGATGATGACCTCCCCGGCATCTTCAAAGAGCAGTTTGAGTTCGATTCGTTCACCCGTCACCAAATCCTGGTGCAGGCCAATGAGCATAACGTGCAAGCCTCCCGGCACAAATTTGACAATCTCTCCCGCAGGAATGGGTACATTTTCTTGGTGTTCCATATGCATCGTGCCTTCTTCGTCCATGATGCTTTTATGGATCATCACCTCGCCTGCAATATCGCTCTTGGCTGAGAGCAAAGTATCCAGGTAGCGTCCCCCGTTGATCTCGAAGTAGACCGCGCTATTCCCCCCTTCGAGCCCAGACCTTGTCCACGGCGAGGAGACGGAAACCTCTCCTGACACAATGCTACACCCGCTTGCCAAACCCATGAAAACGATTATGGGAAAAAGCCAGAAAACCCCGTAGCTTGCTGCAGGGATGAATTGCAAGCGGAGTGTGGGGGTGGCAGCCCCCATTGCTTTTTCCTGGGAAGATGCCCCGCTGCTTGCTGTGGGGACCTTCGTTACTATTCTCCGGTACATCATGACTCGCCCCCGATGATGTACTCGACATCAGATAGAATTTCTTCGTTTGGGGTGCCGAAGCTGTAACCCGTTCTCAGAATCCCTTCTTGATCGATGAGGAAGATGCGAGCAGTATGGGAGACGAGATAATTGACCGGATCAGATTCGGGATCGATCTCGGAGAACACGCCATAAGATTGTTTGACGATCTCTAGTTCTTCACCTTCGCCCCAAAGACCTATGTATCCAGGATGAAACCGTGATAGGTATTCCCCGAGAATCTCGGGTGAATCACGATCAGGATCCACAGTGATCATGACAAAAACTACTTCTTGAGATGAATCGCCAAGCTCGTCCAGGATTTGCCTAACGTTGGCCAATGTTGATGGACATACATCCGGACAGAAAGTGTATCCGAAATACAACAAGATAATCTTTCCATGATAGTCTTCTACATGGAAGGGAATTCCTGAAGTATCCAATAAAGGAATTGGAGGAGCAGGACTTGGATCTTGGTAAGGACTTCCATTGAAAACATGTGGTTCGTTTGTACAAGCGATCAAAAGACAAATAAGGAGGAGGAAAA
>CBDVCG010000510.1:0-1989 GCA_965372425.1 uncultured Anaerolineales bacterium | reverse complement strand
ATACTGTCCGGTAGAATCTTCCTGCCGAACGAGGTTATGACTGAGGAGGGTTGCCAGCAAACGAACCGTAGTACTGCTGCTGATATCGATTTCCTTGCTCAGCTCAGTGAGCGTGCGCGGCTTGCCGTCGGCGAGCACATTCAATACACTTATCGCCCGATCGACAACCCGGATGTTGTAACGGTTGGATTTACCCGCTTCTGGCACGCCAATCCCTTTCAACGACCACATCGTACACAGTCAACTCGCTCCCGTCGTAAAGCGACTTGAGTCGTGGTTGAAGGTTTTCGTGAGCTTGTGAAGCACGCCATGCCGCCGCGGACTCGAGGGTTTCAAATATTAGGACCATCTTCATATCCCCTGAGATTTCCTGATCTTGTAGCAGGTTGGCACTGACGAATCCTTCCGTCTCGGCCATCGCCGGTGCGTAATCCTCCTTGAAGAAGACCTCAAATTCCGCTTCTTTGTCGGGGAGCACATGGAAGGTCACATGACGTTCGATCATCCGCTTTTCCCTATCCGCTTCGACCGCGCTCGACTTCCTCCCGGAATCGGCGCGCCCGCGCGGTCATCTCGTCCAAATCCCCGCTGTCAAGCAGGGCTTGATTTATTAGAGCGCGTCCAATGGCGACGATCTCCGCGCCCGCACGGATAAATTCCGCCGTATTTTCTGCCGTCACCCCGCCCACCGGCACGAGCTTCACCTGGGGCAGAGGCGCCTTTATCGCCTTTATATACGCAGGCCCCCCGAAACTCGCTGGGAATACCTTGACCAGGTCCGCCCCCGACTGCCATGCCTGGATCACTTCTGAGGGGGTGAACGCACCTGGGATGACCGGAACGCTATAGCGCTTACACAGCTCGATCATCTTCACGTCAACGGTTGGACCTACGACGAATTTTGCCCCCGCCAGGATCGCGATCCTGGCTGTCTCCGCATCGAGCACCGAACCCACCCCGAAGATAACCTCGGAACCGAATTTCGTGGTGGCTTGTTTGATCACTTCGATTGCCCCCGGCGTCGTCATCGTGACCTCGATCGTGTTTACGCCGCCGCCCAGGATTGCCTCTGCAGCCGCGAGCACATGATCGGATGATTTCGCACGCATGATGGCGACAACTCCGGAACTAATGATTTGATCCAGCACGTTGTCAGAACCCATGGAAGACCTCCTTAAAAAAATTAAGGGCTCGAGTACATCAAGCCCTGATAGTATGAATGGACGTATAAGTCATCATAATTCCGATGTTACGATCCCAAACGTCAACCGGCATGATCCCTAATCCAATCGTGGTTGAATTTCCCATAAAGTCGGTTGAATTAATATCGGTGGGATTTCATTGTATGAGAAACATTTTCACCTACCAAAAATATAGCGTATCCTCGAACAGATGTCAAGGCACCCCTTGAGGGATGAAGGGACTCCATAACGAAAGATGTAGATTCAACTCGCAAGTGCAACTGACAATGTTGGAAGAAAATGTAAGGTTTTTGGACAAGAAAGTATGCTCCCGTGGATGATATTGTTTGTAGCGGTTGTTTTCAGATACGGACTCACGATCCAGAGGATACGAGCCTGGACCCTAACTGATTAGCCAGCGAGCCTCAATCCGCAAGGGAAATTACTCTCTTAGTTCGGGTTGAATTTTATCCCAATTATTCTGATGACGTACACCACGGCATGGGTACCACCTCCTCACGAAGAAAGTGTTACCTATGTCTTGAGAATATGTGTTACCTATGTTGTGAGAATTTTCTGTTACCTATGTCCCGGTATGGTTCAAGATCGTGTAAGAGAGAGCCCAGAAACGGCAACTTTGTAGAAGCTTGTATTCTCTTTAGATCTTCGCAATGAACTTTATCTCAACCAATTGAGGAGGCAAGGCCAATCGAGGAGTTACAAGTAGAGTGCTGGATACTTCCGGTTTCTGTGACCTGTAGGCCTCCTTTCTCACTCGAGCAGTTACATCAAACGCTGCATCCATATT
>CBDVCG010000509.1:0-1992 GCA_965372425.1 uncultured Anaerolineales bacterium | reverse complement strand
TGGGGTTCGCCTTAGATGGGGATGGTGATCGCATCGGGGCAATGGATGGGCGCGGCAACTACGTCGACCCCCACCGCATCATGGCGCTGTCACTAAAGTACCTCGTAGAACAGCGCAATTTGCGCGGCAAAGTCCTCAAAACCGTCTCCACGACTCAGATGATTAACCGCCTTGCAGAGAAATATGATCTTGAAGTGATCGAGACACCCGTAGGATTCAATCACATCGCGGATTGGATGCTTCGTGATGATGTCCTCATTGGCGGAGAAGAGTCGGGCGGGATCTCCTTTAAAGGTCACATCCCTGAAGGCGACGGTGTGCTGATGGGGCTGCTTCTCACAGAAATGATCGCAGCCAACGATGTTCCCCTGGATGAGATGATCACCGAGCTTCTGAACGAGGTAGGCCCAGCTCATTATCAGCGGGTGGACCTGAGGCTTACAAAACCCATCTCAAAAGACCGTATGGTAGAACGTCTGGCAGATTCTGCGCCTGATTCAATAGGCGGCGTGAAGATCGATGAGGTGAGCACAATGGACGGCGCCAAGTACATCCTCGCAGACGACTCCTGGCTGCTCATTCGACCATCGGGTACCGAACCAGTTCTACGTATTTATGCTGAAGCTCGGGAAACCGCCATGGTCGAGGCGCTGCTCGACTACGGTCGCTCCCTCGCAGAAGAAAGCTAGATCTCACCCTCCAACCATAAGCGCTTGTCTGATACCACAATCGCAGGCCGGATTACGGGCCCGCGATTTTTTTAGTATATTCAACAATATTCTCGAGAGATAACTGTGCGTTTCAAAACGTATGGTTTCGAAGCTCCCAAAATCCGCCGTGTGGTTAATCTTCCTCGGCAATGGGTAGTTCAATTGTAAACGCGCTGCCCTTTCCTAATTGGCTTTCAACATGTAGAGATCCCCCGTGGATTTTAACCAGCCCTGAACAAATCGCCAAACCAGAACCGGTGCCTTGCTGCTCTTGTTTGGCCCGGTCGATCTGATGGAATACATCAAATAGCTCGTTCAATTCAGATTCTTCTATCCCGATGCCCTGATCCTCGATACGGATGTATATCATTACATCCCGTACCTCTGTTGATAACCGCACATGCTCACTGTTTTCTGTAGAAAATTTAATGGCATTATCAAGGAGACGACCAATAGCATCCGCAAGATAAGCTTCATCCGCGATAATAGGAGGCAACCCATCGGGGACATCGATGATCAGATCGACACCGGCCTCTTCGGCTTTTGGTTCAAGTCTTCGGGCAGTAACCCGGAGCCAGGTGCTGAAATCGTCGAATCTCCTTTTTCTATAGATATAAGCTTCAACGGCTTCGCCTGTCTCCAGTTCGACAAGTACAAGAAAATCCTCCACAAGTTGATTCAGACGCGTCGCCCCTTTACGAATGCCTTGCATAAATTCATGAAACTCTTCTGAGGAAGCGGTATCCTCCTCCATCTCGATCATGTCAGCATAATTAATGATATATGTGAGAGGTGTTCGAAATTCGTGACTGAGGCTGAGCAGAATCTTATGTTTTAAATCTGCGATTTCTTCATCCTGATGCTTGCGAACGCCTCTCCACCGCGCTAGCTTGGCCTGGATGGCGACGAGCAGGTCTTCATCTTCAAAGGGTTTCGTGATGTAATCGTCCGCGCCGATCTCCTTTCCCCTACGGACGTCGGCTTTCTCACCCTTCGCCGTCAGGAAAATGAACGGGATCTCCACAAACTCGGGGCGTTCTCTCACAGCTGCATGGAATTCATAACCGTCCATTTCAGGCATCATGATGTCGGAGACTATTAGGTCAGGCGTGTCATTTTCGAGAATACTTAAGGCCTCGCGCCCGTTCTCTGCTGCGAGAACATCGTACTCGGAAAACTCAAGCAGCTCACGGATACCTTCGAGCAATGGAATGTTGTCTTCCACAATCAGGATTTTGGCTTCTGCCATCCCCAGGAATCCTCCATATTTTTGAGCAGTAAA
>CBDVCG010000508.1:0-2000 GCA_965372425.1 uncultured Anaerolineales bacterium | reverse complement strand
CGCCGATGAAACTTACAACATTGAAAACGCCGCCCAAATCGCATCGGATGAGATCTTCCAGTTGAATGGAAGGGCTCAATTCTTCGCATGGTTCAATCGGGGTACAAACCTGATGCGACTGCAGGATTACGCCGGTGCGTCTGCAGCCTATGATGAGGCCTTTAAAATCGATGCTGAGATGGCGTTCAGCGACCCCGACCATCGACCGTGGCGAATGATGTGGTATCAGACCGGACCATATTGGGCCTATTTCTATTCAGGACGTTATTACGACGTAATCAACCTTGCGGATTTCACCATCAACAACAGCAGCGAACCAGCGCTCGAGGAGAGCTTCTATTGGCGTGGGATGGCTAAAGAGGCGCTTGGTGATACCAGCGGTGCCATCACCGATTATCGCTCAGCGCTCAAGTGGCATCCCGGCTGGGAACCTGCCCTACTCAAGCTTGCGGAATTGGGTGCGAGCCCCTAAGTAGAAGTCGAGAAGGGAGCCCTCCATAGAAAGCGCACAATCTCAGCGCAGCGTAAAAGTAGCCCGCTCCACATTGATTGTCATGGGCGGACTCGCTAGTGCGGTCATCATCGGTCTGGTTCGCCAGAAAATCGTCGCTTTCCAATTTGGCACGACGGGTGCCATGGATGCGTACACCGCGGCCAATGGCATACCCGAACTTCTCTTCACGATGCTAGCTGGGGGGGCGCTTGCCTTCGCCTACATCCCGATTTACACAGAACTCTTAAATAAAGAACAGCGCGAGAACGCAGATAAACTTGTCAGCAACGTCCTGAACTCCGTATTCCTTCTAACCGCGGTTGCGGCGATATTCATCGCCATGGCTGCACCCATCCTGATCACCTCATCCTGGGGAATTGCCCCGAATTTTCCTCCGGAGATTCAACAGCTGACTATTGAGCTTATGCGCATCTTGCTGATCTCAACAGTGATATTCGCGGTCAGCAGCATCCTCACAGGCACGCTTCATGCGCATCAGCATTTTCTTCTTCCGGCCATCGCACCGTCCTTCTACAGCCTTGGGATCATTTTCGGAGCCATCGTCCTCGAACCGTCCCTGGGAATCTATGGGCTTGCATGGGGAGCCATTATTGGGGCATTGCTCCACTTACTCATCCAGGTCCCGGGGATTTGGCGCCAACGGATTCGTTGGCGTTTGGATTTTGGATGGAACAACCCACACCTTCGACGGGTTGCCATCCTCATGGCACCACGCGTCCTCGACCTCCTGCTAGCCCGTGCGAGTATCGATTGGATTAATTCAAACCTTGGGTCCGGAATGGGAGTGGGTCGAGTTTCTTCGCTCCGTTACGCTTTCCAGCTCATGAATACTCCCTGGACTCTGATCGGCACAGCCATAGGCATCGCAGTATTTCCAACTATGGCCCTGCTAGCGACACAGACAGATATTCGCGGCTTGCGCAGCTCTCTCAGCGGGTCAATCCGAGCGATCCTCACGCTTTCATTGCCTGCGGCTGTGGGCTTAATCGTGCTTGGTCGACCTATGATCCAGGTCCTATTTGAAGGCGGTGAATTCACCGCGGAAAGCACAAACCTGGTCTATTTTGCCCTGCAATTTTACGCCGTCGCTTTGATCAGCCAATCCGTCCTCGAGGTGATTGTGCGATCGTTTGCCGCTCAACAGGATACGGTGACACCGCTGCTCATTTCGTTGCTTACGACCACGATCAATATCGGATTGGCTATTTACCTTTCCCGCCCTTTGATCGAAGGCGGGCTGGAACACGGCGGGCTAGCACTCGCTAACGGGATCGCAGTCGGGATTGAGGCCTTGATCGGCCTCATGATCCTGCGGAAGCGATGGGGAGGAGTAAACGGAAAGCAGATCCTGATCGACGCCGGCAAAGCTGGCGTCGCGGCGGTCTTAATGGGAGCCTCTATCCTGGCATATAACGCCTTGGTTAACCCCGGTCCTCTCGGCTTGCTGGTTGGAGGCGTCATCATTGGGGGGATCGTCTACTTCGGC
>CBDVCG010000507.1:0-2016 GCA_965372425.1 uncultured Anaerolineales bacterium | reverse complement strand
GAATGAGAAGACATTAGACGAAGTTGCATACCTTGTAGGTTCGTTGGGGATAAGGGCTGAGTCCTTCTTACAAATAGAAGCTCCATTCGGTATTACACCCCTTGATGGCGGGGACTGATTGACCAATACCGTATAATGGAATTGTGGGGGCAATAGTCTTTGACCCCCAGACTCCCGGTCTGCCCCCCTCAGATCGGGAGTCATTCATATCGGAGGACAGATGTGTACTGATGATTCCATCCTAATTGGCGGATACTGCATATTCAAATCAACATTTGATATTGGCATTCCAGTTGTAACTGCCCTATTTGGAGTCTTTGTTGGAGGATTGATTGCTAACTTATCCTCGTCTACCCTCCAAAAAAGAGAGTGGAAACGTCAAGATTTCATGGAGAGAGCCAAACCAAGGAGATGCTTGAAGAAGCCTCAGAGTATCTACAGCTTGCTCCGAACGTCGGTCTAAAAATCATGTGCAACCTCGAAGGGCTGCGGGCTTCCTCCAGGCTCTCCGATAAAGCCAATATTTTGATCACTAGCGTCTTCCTTCCCAGTCAGGCTCTTGTCGCCGCAGAAACCGGGGCAAATTACGTAGTACCCTATGTCAATCGCATCACCCGCCTTACGGGCTCCGGCCCACAAGTCGTTGCTGAGATGTCCGCTGTGTTAGAAGGAACCACCTGTGAAATCCTGGCTGCAAGTATTAAGTCTCCCAACGAAGCTGTTGAAACTGTTATTGCGGGGGCGCAGCACCTCAGCATGCCGCTCGATGTCATCAAGGCCATGGTTGAGTGTGATCTGACTCAACAGGCGCTGGAAGCGTTCGACGCCTCCCGGAAAGCGTGAGAGCTTACGGTTTTGGAACCTTCATAAGTTCCATATTGAATTAAGGGTAAATTATTAACCTCACAAGCCAACGACGGTGCATGAGATGCGCCTTGAGTTTATTGGTCTGCGAGTCGATAGTTATGATCTTTAACCCGCAGAATTTCACGGCAGCCCGGGAAGGAAATCCTTGACTTCATCCGCGCTTTTTACCTACACTTCACTTGGACAATGTACACCGATTAAGTGAATGGTATAGACAACGTTTCAAAGGTGACTTGCATCATGCAATCCATAAAAGGTATTCCCGCCTCTCCCGGGATCGCGAGCGGACCCGCATTTATCTATCACGAGCAGGAAATTAAGATCGAACGGGTTGCGATCGGGGATCATGATGGGGAGTGGGCTCGACTCGAAAACGCATTATCTTCTGCGAGGACACAACTCGCCAAGATCCAGGAGAAAGCGGCTGAGGAAACATCAGAAGAAGAGGCAGCCATTTTCGAAGCTCACGCCATGTTCCTCGATGATCCTTCCCTGCTTGATGAAGTGCGGTTGATTGTGAAGGATTCTTCCCTAAACATCGAATCAGCGTGGGACGATGCCATCGAATCGAATGCCAGAGATTTGGAAGCCGTCGACGATGAGTATTTTCGAGCTCGGGCAGCGGACATTCGAGATGTGGGGCGACGTGTTCTGTGCAACATGATGGGGATTCCAGATACCGATCTCGCTGCCTTGAAGGAACCATCCATCATCATCGCCCGGGATCTCACCCCCTCCGATACCGTACGGCTCGATAAAGAGTTCGTCCTTGCTTTCTGCACAGCGGAAGGCGGCCCCACCTCACACACAGCCATACTTGCAAAAGCGCTCGCCCTGCCGGCTGTCGTGGGGGCAGGACGGGAACTCCTTTCTATCGAGAATGGAGCCACGCTGCTTGTCGACGGGAGCAGCGGCGAGATCGTCCATGATCCTGACCAAGCCACGATAGTAGATTACGAAGGACGCGCAAAGGCGGCGGCAGAACAGACCAGGACCGATCTCGATAAGGCCTTCGAGCCCGCGGTGACTCTCGACGGTCATCAGGTTGAAATCGTCGCCAACGTCGGCAATCCCGAAGACACAAAATCCGCGCTCGATCATGGCGCCGAGGGGATAGGTCTGCTGCGCACAGAATTCCTCTACCTCGAG
>CBDVCG010000506.1:0-2041 GCA_965372425.1 uncultured Anaerolineales bacterium | reverse complement strand
CAATGACTTCGACGGGACCTTCAACCCCTTCCTTTGCCATCATGGCAGCGATCACACCAGCCTGTGCAGCGAGAGGATCGGCTGTGTTTTTCATATTTGTGAGATGTCCTGCAACCACGCCACCGAGCGTGAAATGACTGCTTCCGCTGATCCCTACGGCAGCGACAAGTTGTTCAATATCAAGATCGTACAAACGTCCGGCGACGAGAGGGCTGACAAATTGAGTGAGGGAGGCATGGTGCCATCCGACTTCACGAATGCCTGGCTCGGCGGCGTGACACCAACGCATCTCGAGTTCGTAGGCGATGACGGTGGCGAGCAGCAGATCTCGACCAGATTTACCGTTTGCTTCCGCAGATGCAAGCGCAGCCCCCAGCAGGTCGGATGGATGGCTGGGATCTTGTTCCCAATAGATATCGTTGTAATCAAGGGCGCGAATCAGGAGCCCGTTCATCAATGCGGCGTTTGAGCAATTAGTCCGCAGCCCACTCCCGATAACAGTCGCTTCTTGAGTCCCTCCAAGCCTTTCTGTGAAACGGTGCATCGCTTTCATGTCGTCATTATGAATGGCGGCCAACGCACAGCCGAAACTGTCGAGTAAAAACCGCTTCGCTTCATGTACCACCTCGTGCGGCAGATCTTCATACCGCATGTTGTAGACAAACTCGGCTAATTCTTGACTAATGGATGGCATCAAATCTCTCTCCCCAGGTTAGTCAGCTCGAGGATAATCCCTGTTGTTCATGGGGGTGAATGGGTCATGAATCAAGCTGCGACACAATTTCTTCGGCCATTTCGGTGGTCGAATGTGTTCCCCCCATATCATAGGTCCGGATTTTTCCGTCTTTAATCACACGTGCGATGGCCTTTTCAAGGGTTTGTGCCAGCTCGACTTCGTTCAACCAATCCAGCATGAGCTTGGATGCCAGCAGCATCGCGATTGGATTAACCTTGTTCTGACCGGCATATTTTGGCGCCGAGCCATGCGTAGGCTCGAAGACTGCGATTTTATCCCCGATGTTGCCGCTGGAAGCGAATCCTAGCCCACCGACAAGCTGCGCTGCCAGATCGGAGACAATATCCCCAAACATATTGCTTGTCACCATGACCCCGTAATCCGTTGGATTTTTAAGGAGCCACATCATTTGTGCGTCGATATTTGTCTCCCAGAGTTCAATATCTGGATACTCTTCGGCAATCGTTCGCGCAGCACGTGACATCAAACCACTTGTCTCTCGTAAAACATTTGGTTTTTCGATGAGAGTCACTGTGGGATAACCGAATCGCTGGGCATACTCAAATGCCTTCCGCACGATTCGCTCTGCCCCTGGTTGGGTAATGACGCGTAAACTAACGGCGATTTCACTGCTGTGAATATGATCGAAACGCCTCATCTTGGGATTATGGTCGGTAAGGCATTGTCGGAGCTCATCAGGCAAGGGGAAGAACTCAACCCCGCTGTAAAGGCCTTCGGTATTCTCCCGAAATACGACCAGATCGATTTCATCTTTATAGTTGAGCGGGTTCCCTGCAAAGGCTTTGCATGGACGCAGGTTCGTGTAAAGGTCAAAGTGCTGACGCAGTCGGACGATTGGGCTGCTGTAGGAGAGTCCTGTGCCTTGAAGTTCGGGGATCAGTTCAAGCTCAGCCTCATCCTTGGGCTTGGAGGTGATGGCGCCAAATAAACCACACGTACATCCCTCGAGGATCTCGAGGGTTCGAGCGGGGAGCGGATCACCTTCGGTGCGCCAGAATTCCCAGCCGATATCCGCCGGGACATACTCTGCATCCAACTGTAACGCATCCAGCACCAGACGGGCAGCGTCCATGACCTCAACGCCGATGCCATCTCCGGGCATCCATGCAATCTTATATTTGGGCATCCTGGGAACCTCCTGCGGTTTTCCTCATTTAATCCTTGACTGTTTTTGCGTGTTCAACTTGTTGCGTGTATAGGCTATGAGGCCGCCTGCTTCAAAGATGGACATCACAGCATCGGGGAGCGGGGGGAAATAAAACGTGCCAGATTTGGCGATAATAC
>CBDVCG010000505.1:0-2048 GCA_965372425.1 uncultured Anaerolineales bacterium | reverse complement strand
GATCGCGTATGGCGGCGAACTCACGAAAGGCGAAGCCGATGCAATCGTCGCGTTCATGCGCTATACCTGGGATGATCGTGTGGAGATCCCCGAGGATGCTGCCGCAGCCGGTGCGATCCCCGAACTCGGCCCTGATGAAATCCCAGTCTATTCCATCCATATCGAGCCCATCGTGCGGCGAACTTGCATCTCCTGTCACCGACCTGGCAAGAAGAACGGCGAGTACCTCATGCGGGACTACGACGAAATTCTCACGACCGGCGAATATACGCCCAATCTGATCGCCGGAGATCTGGGTAGCAATCTCATCCTCATGCTGCATCGTAATGAGATCGAGGCCGGCGGTCCCATGCCTCCCACCAAATCGCTCAGAGAGGACTGGATCGATATCTGGGAGCGCTGGGTCCTCGCGAGTATGCCTGAAAACCCCGAAGATGTTGCAACGCCTGAGCCCACGCTCGTTGATACACCCGAAACCCAGGAAGATGCCCTGGCTACACCAACCCCATAATCCAATCCCCGCCGAATACTTTAAAGGGCGAACCCGTTGGTTCGCCCTCGTCCTTTTCCTTCGCTTGCGGTGCCCGTCTATTTTATTATGGACTGAGAAAAGTCGCTCCTTCTATGTAGATAATCAACGCACATGAAGAGCCGTTATCGCTTAAATATGCGATAGTGGGCTAATCTTTACGCTTCTTCATTACCCGAGTTTCCTGGAACTTCTACGGGCTGAAGCGGATCATCGTCGGGAGGTGTTTCGGTAGGGATCTGCGCTGGCTTACGAAACGCTGCAGCGAATATCAAAATTCCGCACAGTACGACCAGCCCTGCCCCGAGAGCCTTCATGAACATCTCGCCCATTAGCGCGGCGAAGAGACCAAATGCGACAGCAGAAAGCACGAATATGCCCAACCCGAATGTAGCTACACCGCGCGACCATCCCCCAACCTTGCCGGCCAACAGCAATCCCAAACCAAAAGAAGCAGGAACGAGCAGCCAGGCATAGATCCAGGCTGCCCAATCTCCGGTGAGAGTGCTGTACTGAAACAACAATCCTAGAGCTACGATCATCGTTCCGGGGACAAAGAGGCTCGCCAGACCTCCGCGAGAGGAGGGCCAGATAAAAGCTGGAAGAAAGAGCGTGATCCCAAAAACCACAAAGATGATGGGCCAAGCGGTGTCCAGAGATACGCCAGGAGTGAGCATAAGTGCTGCAAACAGAATCCCCATGAGGATGAGGTACAATGCGACGATTATTAAAGCGCTATTCGATCTCTTCAAGGAGCCATCCTCCATCCAGGCACGGAACGGTCACATCATATCACACACGAGAAAAGGTAAACCTTGTCCTGCCACACTCTCCCCCCGCACAGTGATTATGTATGACCAATTTTCTATCGACACCCGCTTGACTCGCTGTGTATGATGAGACGAACCTTGGAAGCTGTCCGATGAACAAATGGATTGTCGCACAATGGCGACTCATGCTGGTTATCATTAGCGGCATCGTGCTCGCGGCCTTCGCCACTCCCAACGTGCCTTTCTCAGATTCTTCTGGATGGGAAACTGTGGGAGACGGCATCCAATATAAAGAATTTGTCCTTCCAGATCCAAATCATGTCTTCGTGGCTCGGATGGAGATCCATAATCCCAGCGCCATCATCGAGAGCGGTGTCGGGCAAGGCATATTGCTGGAAGGTAAAGAGACCGTGAGCGGCATGGCGGGAAGGTATGATCAGGCCATCAATCCGTGGGGAGGAGATTGGGGTCCTCGCAACCATGTTATCGTCGCCATCAACGGTTCTTTCCACGATCCTAAAACCGGGAAGCCGTGGGGCGGGGTAATTCATTCTGGATGGTATGCGAAGCGCTATGGGGATCTCGTGGGAAGCAGTGGATTTGTGTGGGCAGCAGACCGATCGGCCTTCATTGGGGGGTGTGTGACCCATCGACCAGAAAAGCAGATCATCAGCAACCTGGCTACGGGGAAGACTGTCACGTTCGACAGAATAAACCGCCGTCCAAAAAGTAACCAAATTACCATTTAT
>CBDVCG010000504.1:0-2054 GCA_965372425.1 uncultured Anaerolineales bacterium | reverse complement strand
GTTATTCATTATTTTTGAAGGCGCACTGCGTGCAGCCTTTCGACAGCCGCTCGACCAACCCTTAATGGTCGTACAACCCCTAAGCTCAATTAACCTCGAGGGCGCAGTTGAAGCAATTGAGCCAGGACAGGACTGGGAGGTCGTGATCGACTTTAAACCCATGGATACTATTGATCTGAAAACCTTCTATGGTCGCTTGGAAGACTTAGGCACCTCGATTCAGGTCGGAGAGGGTGATGGGTTGTATCGCATGCACATTCATGTACCCGATCAAACAGAGTATGAACCAATAGAGTACATCAAAGGTTTGGGAACCATCACAAGAGTCGAGATCGAGAATCTCATGGATCAGCTAGATGGGACGCTCGGCGTAAAAGGGGAGCAAGAGTTCATCCTGCAGGAAGTCGATCAGGATCACCTTGCGGTAATCGCCGTCGCACCTGGAAACGGTTTTGCTCGAGTATTTGCGAGCCTGGGAGTCGCCGCGATTATCGAGGGCGGACAGACGATGAATCCGAGCACAAAAGAGATCATTCAGGCATTTGAGGATCTCCCCACAGATAAGATTGTCATTCTGCCCAACAACAAGAATATCATCCTCGCCGCTCAGCAGGCCAGAGAAATGAGCGACAAGACGGTTGTCGTCATCCCTACAGTTTCCATTCCCCAGGGGATTGCAGCTATGTTCGCCTTCAACCGCGATGGCGAGTTTGAACCAACTATCGATGCCATGAATGCTGCCTTGAATGATTTACAATCTGCGGAAATCACCACCGCCACGCGCACCGTCGAGATTGACGGGGTCAGTGTAAAAGAGGGCCAGGTCATCGGTCTTCTCGATGGCAAGTTAGCCTGTTCGGGGAATACGCTGGAGGAAGTCCTGATCGACACGCTTGGACGGGCAAATGCCGAAGACAATGAGCTAATCACGTTGTACGCTGGAGTCGATCTTTCTCCCGATCAGGCGAAATCGTTGGCTGATAAAATCTCCGAGCTATATCCGGATCAGGAAATCGAAGTACATCGAGGTGGTCAATCTCACTATCAAGTCATTTTATCAATAGAGTAGCCCCACACTTATGGTCCTAATCGTCACCGACGCCTCAGTGCGATATCCATCATCAACGTTGTTCAGCCACAAGGTCATCACGGTTGCGCCGATGTCCGTCCACTGTGGTGAGCTCGAGGTTCACGACGGTCCAACCACGGATCTCAAAGGGATGTCCAGGTTGATGCAGGAATGTCCTACCGAGCCCCATGTCAAAGCTCCATCTGTAGACGACATCGCCAAGATCTATAAAAGTTTGCAGCGTAAAACCAATCAGATAATCTCCATCCATTCCGCATCAGGCTTGAGCAGCGTACATCAAAACGCGCTCGCTGCCAGTCAGCAGTTTCGGGGACGGATGGACATTCATGTAATTGACTCCGAGACGATTTCCTTGGGTTTGGGGCTCCTCGTCCAGGCCGCAGCGCTCGCCAGTGAACGCGGCGAGGATTTTGAGTCCATCGTCCGCCTTGTCAGGGGCATGATCCCCAGGCTGTATACCGTGATGTTTCTCGAAGATCTCTTCTTCCTTGAACGTAGAAATCTGGTTAGCCGCTCGCAGGCCATCCTGGGCAATATGCTGGGAATCGTCCCGTTTCTCACGATTGAAGATGGGCATCTGATTCCGATGGAGAAGGTCCGTTCGAGACATCGGGCGGTGGAAAAAATGATCGAATTTATCTGCGAATTTTCTTTCGTGGAGCATCTCGGCATCCTCCAACCTCAGATCAACCCGACAGATGAAGGTCGAACCATTGCGGAACGCCTGCGTGTGGTTTACCCCTCGACGCCCATCGCCACGGTGTGTTATGGCCCGGTAATCTCTACATATGTCGGATTATCGAGCATAGGTGCGGTGGTTTTGGAAACGTCGGAGAACGGAACGTAATGGCGAGTGCTCCCCAGGTCGCTGTGGTCACAGATAGCACCGCCGATATCCCCGCCGCGCTCTCCAGGGAGATGTGCATCTCCGTCGTCCCCGCAATTCTCACCATTGATAATGAAA
>CBDVCG010000503.1:0-2056 GCA_965372425.1 uncultured Anaerolineales bacterium | reverse complement strand
TGTCGATCATGTTGCGTAAGGTTGAAGCCGAGAAGGGTTTGATCAGGAAGTCGTTTGCCCCAGCTCGGATAGCATCGTCATAATCTTCTGGGGTAGATTTCGCACTCGCAACGATGACGGGTGTTTCCATATGGCACGGATCACATCGAAGCTGTCGAATAAAAGAAAGCCCGTCGACTCCCGGCATCATAATATCGACAAGGATGAGATCAGGCCTTGTATTTTGAATAATACTCTGCGCCTGAACGACATCGTAAGCTTTTTCCACTTCGTACCCATTATTCGACAAAATCTCTGCGACGACATCACAGAAGGCATGCTCATCGTCGATCACGAGGACAATCCTTTTAGCGTTCATTGTATGATCCGTAGCAGCATTTGTAAGAAGATCCTGGGTTGTTAGCTCGTCCTCAATGCTCAAGCCGAGACGTTCTGTTGTGGTAATTTTGGCTCTAGGTACTAGTAACCATTTATTGACGAGGCTCTCTTGTAGCATTCTTCTCTCGCACGTTCTTCGGGGGCACAGCATGCGAGCCACAGCCAGGCGATGGTATTCTCCGGGTCCTTTTTCAACACCCAGCTGAATGCTGATTCCCCACTCTGCAAGTCGCCTTGCTCCACAGCCTGAACTCCAAGGTCGAGAGCCTCCTGGATTGATTTATAACCGTTCGAATTTACAACTGACATATGTTCTTCTCTGAGGGTTGAAAATCTAGTTCACTTTCGCCTTCTAAATCGTATCACCGTAATCCTTCTCAGCCGTTTACAGACACCTTACAACTCTCCTGGTCTGGACTTTCGTTGAAGTTGGAAGCAAACCCCCTTCAACGGGGGGAATTTGTGATTTTACGGCGAACATATCGATGGATTTGATCTCTGCAGTGTATAATGCCGGGTGATCACCATTTGATAAAAGTGCCACCCGGACGAAGGAGAAATGTCGATGAAGAATATTGCACGCCTTATAGGTATAGCAATGCTTCTCACCACTACAGCCTGTGGATCATCAACATCCCTCAAGAGCGCTTCCATCGAGGAGATTGTGGATATCGTCTGGCAGTGGTCGGAATGGGTGGAGAACGAATCCGCGGATCAATCCGTCGTCCCGAATCCAGAGGACTACACCCTCATTCTTGAGGCCAACGGAGGGTTTCAAGCCCAGGTTGACTGCAACATGGTCCAGGGTTCATACACCGTTAATGGAGATGAAATTCGCTTCGAACTGGGACCAACGACGTTGGCCGAGTGTGGTCCAGAATCCCTATACAATCAGTTTCTTGAACTTCTAAGTAAGGTTGAATCCTTTGGGATTCGAGCTGATGAGTTTGTTTTGGTACTCGGATCAGACGAGGGAGAGATGGTATTTCAAAACGGGGGGAGTGCAGGGGGGAGCAGCGATCTACCCACCGACTTGATTAATGTGCAATGGATGTGGAGTGAAATGCGAGAGAGAAGCCCTGCTACGCAATCTATGGTGACCGATCCCGCGAACTACACGATTACCTTCCGGGACGGGGGCATACTCAATGTGAGGGCGGACTGCAACGTTGCCAACGGCGCATACACGATCGATGGCGAAAATATCCAGATCGAGCTGGGCGCCATGACCCTTGCATACTGCGGGGGTGATTCACTGAGCGATCAGTTTGTCCAGTTTTTAATCGCGGCTGAGACATTCAACATTGGAGGGGATGGCCTGCTCTTGCATCTTGAGGAAGACACAGGAATATTGAAATTTATCTCAAGTTAGCTTTTGATTTTTAACAGAAACACGGATAGGTTATGGTTAGCCAAACAGAAGCATCTGTTTGATAGGAGGAGAATAACATGGACTACAGCGAACCCCCTGAACAGCCCGAAGAAGTGCCACAGGAAGAGATGAGGGGCGAATTTACCACGCCTGCTGAACCACCCCCAGAAGAACCGAAAGAAGAGAAGAGCAGGACCTGGCTCTACGTACTCATCGGAGTCGTTGCGGTTCTTTTAATCGCCTTGATCGCATTTGCTCTTTTCGGCACGTCTTCGACGCCTGAAGCGCCTCCTCCACCTCCGCCCG
>CBDVCG010000502.1:0-2060 GCA_965372425.1 uncultured Anaerolineales bacterium | reverse complement strand
CAAGAAATAAACCTCCCACAGATTCCATACCTGCGGGAGGTAGGCGGCGGGTATTCGTATGGTCCACCCAAACAAATTGGAGGATAACCTTTTTGTCAGGGCGAATTAGGATTGGTGATGTTTTACGGGTAACGCGTTTGTGAAGACTTTGGGGTTTTTCAGTTAACCTGGTTTACTCTGATTTCGTGTAGGATTTGGGCAATGACACCATTATTCCAACAACGATCGAGCGCTTTAACGACCTGCGGGTCAAATTGCGTCTCTGATCGGCTGATGATTTCTTGATATGCTTCGTCCGCTGTCAAAGCTTTTCGATAGGGTCGATCCGAGGTCATCGCATCGAAGCTGTCAGCTACTGCTAAAAGTCGAGCGCCCTCAGGGATCTCGGATGCATGGAGCCCATCTGGATAGCCGGAACCATCCCATTGTTCATGATGGTGCAGGATCATGGGGACTGCGGAGGCGAGGTAAGGGATGTCCCTCACCATCCTGGCTCCGACCTCTGGATGTTTCTTCATCTCTACCCATTCTTCCGGGCTTAACTCGTCGGGTTTTTGCAGTACTGTTTCTGGAATATAGATCTTACCAATATCGTGCAGGATCGCACCAAATTCAAGGGCTTCACATTCCAGTTCGTCCCATCCCATCTCTCCGGCGAGGGCTTGTGCATAATCGTTCAAACGGTACATGTGCGCATGCGTATACTGATCCCTGGCTTCGATCGCATTTGCCAGCACGAAGAGGCTTTCCTTATATGCGTATCGGAGTTGTGCGACCATCAGCTCATCAGATCGAGCAAGACGAGCCTTCACAGAAGCAAGTAGTTCACTCGTAGTCACCGGTTTCGTAATGTAATCATCGGCGCCGAGGGACTTTCCTGCGAAGATATCCTCACGGGTCCCTCGTGCAGTCAGGAAGATAAAGGGAATGGAGGCCCCCCCTGGCGTCCTACGAACAGCTTCAAACAACTTGTAGCCGTCCATGACGGGCATCGATATGTCTGAAAGGATTAGAGCGGGTCTGTTCGATTCCAGGATGTCCAGCGCAATTTCACCATTTGGTGCGGTAAGGACGCGATAGCCAGCACCCTCAAGAACATCACGGAAGGCGACTCGCATCGCTGGATCGTCTTCGACGACCAGGAGGAGCGAATCATGTTCGATGTCGATTGCACGTTCTTTTTCAGGGTCCATAACTTGAGGGTCCCACCCGTGTAGCATGATTTATGGCATGCTTCTCTGTCGGGCACAAGGGGTTAAAGAGTACTTCTTCGGACGATATTGAATATTATACAGTTAAAGAGATGCAGGTATCTAAATTCATATACCAGGATGAGAAACTCAGACGGGGAGCGGCTCGGACATAGACCAAGACTCTCTTCACAGGTATACTCGAGCGCGTCGAATGCGATAAACGAAGTGAAGAACCCCGCTGCAAACTGCGGGGCAACTTCCAAGGAAAAAGCCTTAATGGGGGTAGTCACAACCATACCTCGCTTGCTGCGCATCCCTGTAGCTACTGAGTATTCTGGCTTTTTCCCATAAGAAGGATCGTAATGCGAGCAATATTCAGATCCACATTATTCAAGGTAATCATCGTGGCTGCACTTTTGGCTGTCACGCTCAATCTTGTCCTGGCGGTCTTTCGTCTGGGTAACGGTGAAGCAGGAGAATTTACTCTTGTTGAGGAAGCTTATTCTTTTCTCGATCTTCATTACATAGATCCTCTGCCCGAACAACTTCAGATAGAACAGGGCATGGTTGAGGGAATGGTAAGCGCACTTGATGATCCTTACACCACCTATGTGGAGCCATCAGCTCATGAAATTCAGCGCGACGACCTCATAGGTGAATACGGTGGGATAGGTGCCTATCTTGCGATTAATGATGATGGCCTGGTTTACTTGGTTCCATTTGAAGATAGCCCAGCAGAGCGTGAGGGTGTGAATGAGGGAGATATCCTGCTTGCCGTCGATGGGGTTGTGCTTGAAAAAGGCGCCCAACTGGATGACGTATCTGCTGCACTAAGAGGCCCAGAAGGCTCGATCGTGAGGATTGGTG
>CBDVCG010000501.1:0-2061 GCA_965372425.1 uncultured Anaerolineales bacterium | reverse complement strand
CGGCAGTTATCGTATTCGTTCGGCGCTCCGTCGCCGTCAATGTCGTCCGATTCGCCACTCGCGTGATACAGGCCTCGCACAATAAAGTCCGGGAGCTGGCGACTGAACGTGTGGAAAGACGTATTGCACGTACGCTCATTCGTTTGGCAAACCAGATCGGCAAAAAAGTTGAAGGTGGAATTCTAATCGACACGCCGCTGCGGCGAAAAGACCTGGCCGAGATGACCGGTACGACGATCTTCACGGTAAGCCGAACTCTTAAGGCTTGGGAACGCGACGGCATAATCTCCGTTGGGCGAGAGCAAGTGACCATCACCCAACCCCACGAGCTCATCGCCATTGGGGAAGATTTACCCCCCGAATCCTCTTTGCGCTAGCGCAACGACAATACCCTTTAAAATTGATACTTTAGCTTCGTGAATTCCGACAATCTAAGTCCCACAACTCTATTTGCGACGCCTGTGGCTCAATTGTTGACGCGATGGCCTTCCGCCTCTCGTGTGTTTATTGACTACGGTCTCGCCTGCGTCGGCTGCCCATTAAACCGATTTCATGATCCTCTTCAGGTCGTCCAGATTTATAAGCTTATGCCCCACGATTTTGCCAGTGATCTTATTGGAGCCATAACCGAGCAACCCGCTCAGGATATTTCATTCCACATCTCAAAGGAGGATTCATCATGAGGAGACAATTCTTTACACCCATACTTCTAGGTTTAATACTATTCGTCCTCACATCGTGTGCAGAACAGAAGACGGTGACTCTCGTGCCTACTTCCACAGAAAAAACTGTTGAAGATACAGCGCCGACTGAAACACCCTATAGCGAAGAGGTAGCATTAGTGGAGGAAGAAGAGCCAGGAACCATCGTCGTGGTTAGTCACGCCGAGCCTTCGATCAAGGATCTGGAGCTCAGCCAACCCACCATCTTCACCACCGTCGGTGCGACAATCACATGGCACAACGATGATGACGTCGTGCACGAAATGCACAGCACGGAAGGCTGGTTCGAAGCCTCGCTCGAGCCGGGCGATTCATTCAGTTGGCAGCCAGATAAACCGGGCATCTATCGCTACCAGTGCGGCATCCACGATAAGCTTCAGGGCACTGTAGTTGTTCTGGAGGGCGGAGCCGTTGCGGCGGATTATTTCAGTGGAAAGTCCATCGCTGATTATTTCGCGGATACATGCGGCGGTTGTCACGGTCCCAGCCGAGAAGGGGGCACCGGACCTGCGCTCATTCCTGCCCGCCTGACCGAACTCGACGAGAAATATTTCAAGACCGTTAAGGAGGGCAGTCCCGGAACAGCTATGCCTGCATGGGGTTTGATCGGGCTGAGTGATGAGGAGATCTGGGGCTTAATCGGCTTCATGCGTTCCGAACCTGAAGCCAGCGTTGTGGAATGGACGATGGAGCAAATCGCGGACACTGTCGAAGTCCTCGTCGATGAGAATACCCTCCCAGATGCTCCCCAACACAGTGGAAACATCGACAACTTGATGCTGGTGACCGAACGCGAGAACCGCGGTATCGCTTTGATAGATGGTGACACCCACACATTGATTTCCATCATTCCTGCTAGCTATCGCGCCCACGGCTACGCATTCGATCCCACGAATGAGCGCTGGGCGTACAACGTTGGACGTGATGGCTGGGTGTTCAAAATCGACCTTTATACCGCGCAAACCGTCCGCAAGGCTCGCGTGGGCCACGATTCCCGCGGTCTGGCTATATCCGATAACGGGAAGTACCTCATCATCGGCAACTACATCCCCAATTCTGCCGTCATTCTCAACGCCGACACGCTTGAGCCGATCAAGGTCATAACCACCGAGGGCATGAATCCTGATGGAGAATTTGTGTCCTCACGAGTTTGTATCACCAGCGATGTGTCTCCTGAGCTCGTAGGCCCGTACTTCATCCTGGCGCTTAAAGAAGCGGGACAGGTCTGGCGTATCGACTATTCCGATCCCGCTTTTCCCATCGACAAGGTCGAGAATGTCGGCAGGATTCTGCATGATGGCTTTCTGAGTCCCGACAACGAAAACTTCTATATCGCTTC
>CBDVCG010000500.1:0-2065 GCA_965372425.1 uncultured Anaerolineales bacterium | reverse complement strand
AGCAACTCATCAATCGCGAGCATGGTGGCAATGTCCTTGACCTGCCGCTCGATATCCTCTTTGGAAAATTGAGCAGAGCGCACCGGCGCCCGCAGTGGGAAAGCGAGATTGTTGAAGACCGTGAGATGTGGGTAGAGGGCGTAGCTCTCGAAGGCGGTGGCCATATTCCGCTCCTGCGGAAGCTGATTGGTGATATCCTCGCCGCCAAGTGTGATCTGGCCTTCATCTGGTATCTCGAGCCCTGAGATCACGTTGAGGGTTGTCGTCTTGCCCGCACCGGATGGGCCTAAGAGGCAAAGAAATTCCCCCTCCTTGCAATCGAAGCTTATCCCATTCAATGCAACATCGTCACCGAATTGCTTTCGAATTCCTGCTAATTCCAAATAGGCCATGCTGTGCTCCGAAGGCTGTTACCAACGCATGAATCTGGCATCGGTAGGATCAGACCAGTATATTCTTTCCACTTTCCGCATCGAATATATGTACCTTGCTGATGTCAAAATCAAGCCCGACCTGTTCTCCGGGGGTGGGTCGGGTCTCCGTTCCTGCCTCGATCAAGAAAGTTTCATCTCCGGTTAACTTGACGGTGATAATGGTGCGGTCACCCTGGGGTTCGACGAAATCCACTCTGGCTGGCACCGTCCCATTCCCCCCAGGATCCGTGATCGACACGCTTTCGGGGCGGATGCCGAGTTTCAAACCCGCATCGTTGGAATAGGCTTGCAAGTTGCGGCGGGCTTCATCTGAAACACTCATGTCGAATGAGGGCGAGTGAAGAAGCAAGCGGTCATCATCGACTTTAAGTTCACAAGAAGCGAAGTTCATCGGTGGTTCGCCGATGAAGCCAGCAACGAATTCATTCACTGGCCGCTCGTAGATCTCCCGCGGGCTGGCGATTTGTTGGATGCGACCGAGATGCATGATTGCAATGCGGTCCGCCATCGCCATCGATTCCACTTGATCGTGCGTGATATAGAGCGTGGTCACACCGAGGCGGCGCACCTGATCTTCCAGCTCCTCCCGCATACGGGCGCGCAGGCTGGCGTCCAGGTGTGAAATCGGTTCATCCATGATCAATACGGCGGGTTGTCGGACGATCGCCCGTCCGATGGAGACCCGTTGTTTTTGACCACCGCTAAGACCCTTGACCCCGGAATCCAGGATATCTGCCAGGTTGAGAAAATCGGCTGCCCAGCGGACTTTTTCTTCGATCTGAGACTTGGGGAGCTTCCGGACCCATAGCGGGAAGGCGATGTTTTCATAGACCGTCATGTTGGGATAGAGCGCCCAGGTCTCAAATACCATTGCGACGTTGCGTTCGCTGGGATGGAGATTATTCACGACAGATTGGTCGAACCATATCTCCCCACCTGAGATCTCCTCAAGACCTGCGATCATGCGGAGCGTAGAAGATTTCCCACATCCAGATGGACCAAGGATGGAGAAAAACTCTCCGTTCTCGCATCGCCAGGACACATCTTCGACGGCCAAGACATCACCGTAATACTTCCAAACATTTTTTAATTCGACACTGGTCACAGTTTGCTATCCTTTTTAGACAAGTTCATCGAACACGATGAGCTATAAATCCATTCCATAGCCTGCCCAAAACTTCCATACTGCCCGGGAGGCTTTAATAGCCACGTTTTTGTCCGAGAAAGTTGTTCTATATCTCAGTAGAACCGGCGTGCCTGGCGCCAGACCGAGGATTTCGGCTTCGCGCACTTCAAGCGCGACGACGCCCACTTCGTCTTCAGCCCGGACGGATTTTAAACCGAACTTCTCCTGCATGACTTTGAACGAGGATTGACCGGATCCACTGGCTGTGAACATCTCCTTGGATATCCCGGGGTAAAGTTTGGCAGGGTAATAGGAGATTTCGATCGCCACTGGCTCGCCATCAGCCTTGCGAAGTCGTTCCATCAGCACGACCTCGTCGCCTGGTTTAATTTGGAGCAGCTTTTGTACCCGTGGCCACGATGGTTTTTGCTCGTAGCTAAGGATCTCAACTCCGGGTTCCTGCCCACGCTTTTTTGCCTCCTTGGTGATGCTGTGGATTCCCGTC
>CBDVCG010000499.1:0-2080 GCA_965372425.1 uncultured Anaerolineales bacterium | reverse complement strand
CCCACGCCCGTAAATATCATACTCACCTGTGCTCTTCCTGTCATCGCGGGTTCCGTCGTGGCTCCAAGTATGATGTGTACCTCAGGAGCCAATCGTTCTCGCAAGGTGGTCTCCGACTCTCCGATCTCAAATAAGGTCAGGTCCTCACCACCTGTAAAGTGCACCAGAACGCCCGAGGCTTGTTCGATGTTGTCGAAGTCCAGCAACGGATGGGTGATCGCCTGTTCAATGGCGTCATCCGCTTTATCGATCCCTTCACCCAGACCAATCGCCATGTAAGCGCCCCCGCCAGTGAGCATCAAATGCCGTATATGTGCAAAATCAACGTTGATTAATCCTGGGCGGGTGATGAGCTCTGCGATCCCCTGCACGCCTTGCCGGAGGACATCGTCAGCCAGTCGGAATGCGACCTCCAGGCTGAGATCCCGGGGAACAACTTGCAGCAATCTGTCGTTGGGTACGGTAATCATGGTGTGTGTATGGGGCTGCAGTTGGCGAACACCTTCCAGCGCGTGCTGAGCACGACGGTTCATTTCGAATGTGAAGGGCATGGTCACGACCGCAATTACGACTGCGCCGATCTCACGCGCTATTTCTGCGGCAATGGGTGCGGACCCTGTTCCTGTGCCGCCTCCCATGCCAGAGGTAATGAATACCATGTCGGAACCCGCGAGTGCCTCTGCGATCTCCCGACTGCTTTCCATGGCTGCCGCCGCGCCCGTTTTCGGATCTCCTCCTGCACCTAACCCACGGGTCACCCGCGGTCCAAGCTGGATTTTCGTGGGTGCAAGGCTTGAGGACAGCGCTTGGGCATCGGTGTTCGCAGCGATAAAATCAACGCCCTGCAAATCGAGTTGGATCATACGATCAACAGCGTTCGAGCCGCCGCCGCCTAAACCGAGCACTCTGAGGTTGGCTTTTCCGATTACGGATTTTGCTGGTGCCACCGCGGGCAATGCCCGCATTTTTTCCGAGTAGGTCATCTCATGCATTGGAATCTCCTGATAGCGTAGAGGCGGCAAGTTCAGAGGCAGCGACGAGCAGCTCTTCCTGATTCCCCTCAAATCGGCGCACTTCACAGCCAGCCTCGATAAGCATGTCATCGATAGTGGGAGGTATCGACATCTTGTCCGCGATAATGGTTACCTGCTCGGCGAGTCGAGCCTCGGAGGGAGAAAAACCCACAACTGGTCTGAGTGATAATGCGAACGGTGCAAGATTCATCCAGTCTTGCGTAGCATTCCTGCGGGAGGTCATCGGAAGAAGTACATAGTGTGAGATGGGTTTCTCTTTTCTACTCTTGGAAGATTTCTGAATTGATTGCAGGACCTGGGAGAATTCGTCGACAACGGGAAGGGGGTCGTCAGGTGCTCGGAACCAGGCAGATGATGCCTCTGTGCTGTCTGGGTCGGCGGAAAGAAGATAAAAGCAGAAACTCTGCAGATTTTTGGTTTTTTCATCTTCAAGGTAGCGCAAGATCGCTGCATTTATTTCTGCGTGTGAATCTACTTCTCCCAAAGTAGGATTGCTTTGGGGGCTTGCTCCACCGGCGATCGCCAACATGGGGAGCGCATAACCAAGTATTCTTTCACTGATTGCCGCATACCATTCGAAGATTCGAAATCCAATTTGATCCTGACATCCTTCGGGTGTGTGGTAGGGGCGTGCTTCAGGCCAACGGTCCGGACCTCCAGATCCCCATTCGAGAGGACGATCTCCGGTAAATGAATACAGGGCGATTGCAGCCTCCTCGAGATATTCGCTTGCACCACGACGTGCGATCACATCGAGGGAGCTCTCCAAAAAGGCCGTGTCCCAGTAATCTCCACCAGGTTCGAGTGGAGGAAAAAATATGCGTAAGCCGAGATCTTTATAAATTTCCCATATGGGCAGCAAATTGTCCACGAACCGATCGATAAGCCCCGTTTGATTCCATGATAAGGTCTCCCAGCCGGCTCTCATATTCGGTCGATCGAAGACGACGATATCTTCAACACCCCAATCCCGATAACTCGCCAGGACAGGATGGAGGGCAGGGGGATTAATCTCGCCCACGCGTGCGGGTATGTGGATGATGGGT
>CBDVCG010000498.1:0-2091 GCA_965372425.1 uncultured Anaerolineales bacterium | reverse complement strand
AGAGAGTGAAGACAGTGATCGACGGGGAAATCCTCTGGGATCCCGAGCTCGTAGTCTGGATCAGCATATTCCCAACGCGTCGGCAGTTCCTCAAGTTTTATTTTATTCGGGCCGTCGCCGTACACCTTGTTCGTGCTCATATGGATGAAAATGGCATCTGGCGAGTGTTGACGACATGCCTCGAGAAGGTTCAGTGTCCCGACAGCGTTCACATCAAAGTCGTCAAAGGGTCTTCTGGCGGCCAGGTCGTGACTTGGCTGGGCAGCAGCGTGCACAACCATGTCGAATCGACCTTCGGAGAACGTCGACATCAGGGCCTCGCGATCGCGGATATCCATATCAAGATGTACAAATTTGCTGCAGGTATTCTCAAGACGTTGGGTGTTCCACGTCGTGTCACCCTTGGAACCAAAGAAATCAGCGCGCATATTGTTATCCACCCCGACAACCGAAAAGCCCAATTTATCGAAAAAGAGCACGCATTCTGAGCCTATCAAGCCGCCGCTGCCCGTTACCAGAATATGCATTATCGTGATCCTTGATGGTTCTGATGTCGAGAAAATCGTCGCTGGGTGATTCTACGGCGGTTAAGGATTTTTCGGAAGGGGTCATGACGATCGTGTTGCTCGTGGATTTCCCGGCTGATGGCGGAAGTGAGATCTGCTCGCAACGCTCTAGGTCATCATCATGGTGGAGTGAAAAAGCGGCTGTCTAAGACGGAGATATCGACAGTCGCTTTTTATGCAAATAAAAATCTGAGCGGCGTGTGTTTGATGAATCAGCTAATTTTCACGCAGTGGCCCGCGCAATTTCTTCATCTCGACGATCTTTCCATCGAGTTCGTTTATGGCCAGATCGACCAGGCCTCCGGTCACCACAGGAATCACCTGGCCCTCATCAGAACGTACGAAAACTACCCAGAATGGGTCTTCATCTGGTAGGGTCACTAGCTTTTTTGTTTGATAAAGCAACATAATATTTCTCACAGAGTACATGCTGAATCGAGCGTTTCTAACTACGAGTCTAGCGATAATGAATTAAGAAATGATTAATTTATTCGGACATTATCCTTACAATTATCTGACGTGCTGTAAGACTGAAATCTTTCCTGATTAGATGAATGCGTCAACTACATTGTAAGGAAAAGCTGGGGTTAAAGTCCTTACATTTTGTATACATTTCTTGGGGAGGCTTGATTAAGCAACTAGACATTAATAACACACACGTACCCTAAACCGAATGATTATTCTTATTGGGAAACCATGATGCGGTTTAGGGTGAGCCGTATTAAGAAAATTTTTTCGGCGAAAGTATTCTGAAGGCTGGAGGTTATCATCTCTAGCACTGATGCGGGAATAGCGATGCCCGTGTTTTTATCGAACACGATCCTGTTGAGATGTAGTTGAAACCAAACTCTAATGCTCATCCCAAACCGTAAAGGGCTGGGGCGCAGGAAGGGTTTCATCTTTTAAATTATTTGCAACGAGGACTTCGATCTTGCTCCTCCGGCACGTCACTAATGCTAGAGAACTCATCCAGCTCGTTAATGCCGGAGATCTCCCAAAGCGAGAATTGAGCAATCGAGATCCAGCTTCAGCCCTACAGGCTCCGTGGACGACGTCAGCGGAGGCGAATGTCTCTTCATACATTCTGTTCTGCCAACCAGGTGTGGGCCACAGCCCATACTTTAGGTGTCGGCTACCATCAGGAAGGCGACCGTACGATAGATTGTAGGCACGAACTTTCAAGTAAGAGATTTGGTCGACCAAGCGCCCATCAGGAGCGAGCAGCCGGACAGTATCACCCGTATCGTTCAAAGCAATATGTGTCCAAGATCGGAAGAATACTGCATAACCTACCGGATCGATGGTGATACTCGGTAAGTCATGTGGTTTCGAACCGCCATCGCGAATATCGTCCAGCCACCACCCACGAATGTTCACCGGGCGGGGGCCGCGATTGTAAAGCTCGATAAACTCTCCGCCTGGCATTGGAGCATTGTCATCTCCTGATGGGTTTGGCAAGAATTCATTGATTGTTATTTTGCTATAATCTTGTTCTCTGTTGCTGTTTGGTTTTCCGGGTGTTCCG
>CBDVCG010000497.1:0-2096 GCA_965372425.1 uncultured Anaerolineales bacterium | reverse complement strand
CCCCGGTAATCGATCTTAAAAACCACAAACCCGCTCCGTGCCAGGTAGTCGACGTAGGCGGTATAGCGCTCCATGGTCCGATATGCTGCAGGGGGTATGTAGCCATGATTGAAAACGATCGCCTTATAACCGCTTTCCGGCGGTTCCGCAAAGGGAATCGTCAGCAGACCGTAAATCTTGTTGCCTTCGGATATATAGCTGACGAGGTGCCGCTCATAAGAGTAGGTTGGGCTGAGTTCTCGTTCGAAGGTGACCGGATTCCCCGTGATCTCCAGGTCCAGCAGGTAATCGATGATGATCTCTTCCCCGACGCCGAAGACGATCTCCGTCGGGATGGGGGTAGGAGTTGTACTGGCGGTCGGGGAGGCAATCAGCGTCATGGTCGCGGACGGGCCGACATCGAGCGGGGGAGCCGGAGTTGATATGACCTCATCACCCGACGCCGGTCTTGCGCCCGGAGACCCGTAAACGCCGAGGTCGCCTGCCACGCTGCAGCCGGCGTTGAGTGCCAGAAATCCGGTTAGCACAAGGAAAAAACGCTTTGGAGCTGCCAATCGATCCTTCCCTCCTCGGGGGGCAGGGTGTTGTTCCATGGATTCTACTCACCCTGTGTGCCGCCGATTTTACCCACGCCAGATGAACGGTCCATTAAGAGCTGGCGTCGTCGGGCAGCTGTGATGGCCGAAAAACCTCATCCAGTTGTAATCATATCTAACTCTATCACGAGTGACCAATACTAGCGTTTATCCAAGATTGATGAAGCGCAATTTGTTGCTGTCGGAAGGGTTCCTTGCTAGCAAACCGGCTCGAGAGATCATGCTGGGGATCCGAATTCGCCTTCGCATCGCACGTATGAGAACCAATATACATGGAGGGTGTAGAACCCTTCGGTTTTGCATAGGCACTGGATTCCCCGAAATTGGACCTCAAGCCGCGCGTCGCTGATAATCGTGGTGCAAGCCGCTTTATAGCCGGATCCTCGATCTGAGTTGGATCAAAGGGCGATCCCGGCTCTCCGCCTCGGTCACCCTGCTGCTTGTCTTTGTGCTCATTTTGATTCCCATCTACATCTTGGGAAGAGTATTACTCACGCAGCTTTCCACGGCCTTGGCCTCGATCGATGCATCCAGTATTGAAGCCCTGAATCTTAGTGATCGCATTGAGACATTGCTACTTGAAGCTCAGCAAGCAACCGAGGCGAACACCACAAGTGCTCTTGATGTGATTGTGAACATTGGCAGCTCTTTGCTGCAGGTGTTCATCACTGCGTTGATCTTTGTCATAATTTTCATCACCCTCATGCCAGAGTTTGACAACACAGTGAAGCGGATCGAGGATGTTAGCCCCATGGGTAAGGAGATCAGCCAGTTATACTCCACGAAAACCGCCGCCATGGTCTCTTCCATCTTCCGTAGTATCTTCATCATTGCTTCCTTACAGGGATTGATCATGGGATTCTTTTACTGGCTGGCTGATATGAATTTATGGTTCCTCTTCATGATCCTCTCTATGGCACTCGCCATCCTTCCCATTGTTGGAATCAGCTGGCTCGTAATCCTCCTCTCGGCGGTTTTTCTTCTCCAAGGGAACGTGACTTCTGCCGTCATCATCCTCGTCGGGTTTTATGGTGTCGCCAATTGGGTGGATGTGTTTTTGCGACCCAGATTGGTATCCAAAGATGCATACCTGAATTTTTCACTTGTTCTGCTGGGTATCCTTGGCGGGGTTCTCTGGGCTGGTTTCCTAGGACTATTCTACGGCCCGGTCGTCATGCTACTTCTGGTTACCACTGTTCAAATATATAGCGAACGATTCGCGAAAGAAGATGCCGATGTGATCCAAGATTATCTCTCTTAGGAGAGGACATCTTGGTGCCGTCAGATTCCACCCTCATTCCGATATTGTTGGTATGAGAGATGCCCATTCAATTGAAGATGATTTTGGAGGCATATCTATGACCTCACGGTTTGGAGCCGTGGGGTCAAAAATCGGGATGCTGGCCTCGGGAATGTATGAAATAACAAAATTGTGGGCGATTTTTGATAGGAGCCGTGTGTACTACGGTTTGGTATTAATGACCTCTCTCTTTATCTATT
>CBDVCG010000496.1:0-2101 GCA_965372425.1 uncultured Anaerolineales bacterium | reverse complement strand
TCTTTGTTCCTGTTATTCCAACCTTCAAAGTTGCACTTGAGACTTGAATCTAGCATCTAATAATTGGTCGATCTCAACAGAAACTGCAGTTTCGGAGGCTTTTGTGGAGTCTGATGAGACACAGGCCCCCAAACTGGCTAATAGCAGCAGCACCACCACTCCCCCAATCCAAAACAATTTGCCTTTCATTTCTCCCTCCTTTTGGGACAAAAAAAGCCCAACCTCGGCTGAAGTCGGGCATCGACGCAAGTGAGATAAATCCCCGCTACTATGCTGTTCTGTGACGCATTTCACATATTACATCAAATCAGGTTGTACTTCAATAGAACAAACAATCGCCATTTCTTCACTGGAAGAGAGTAAAGATTTACTAGAACACACTTGACAATTGTAAGTAAAACATCGTGAAGTTTCCTCTTAGTTTATTTATTGTTTACCATAATACGATTACGTTCCATGGAAAAACACCCACAAAACCTTGTGCAAATAGCAGGAGCAGGCTTTTCTTTTTGAAAAGATCCAGGGCGTGCTTTCGATCGAAGCGGTAGACGCCTATATCCTCCAGACCGGCGAGTTCGGGTTCGCCCATGCCTCTCGGGGGTTCCTTGACGCCAAAATAAATCACCACCGCAATAACCAGACCGAGGGTTCCTGTGATGTAAAAAACCCCACGCCACCCCAGATCGACGGCAATAAATGTCGCCACGAGAAGGCCGAGCATATATCCGAGAGGTTGGCTCAACTGCAGGAGACCATATACTTTGCCCCGCATGCCCGGGCCAAAATAATCCGAAAGCAGGCTGTATAAACCCGGGTAGCTGGAATCATCCACGCCCGTCGTCGCCCGTGTGGCTATGAAACTCGGGTAGGTCGGGGCGATCGCACTCAGCCAGGTCGTAGACCCCCAGATCGCCGAGGCGAGTGCCAGCAGCTTTGCCCGGCTGAACCGATCGTAAAGATACCCCAGATGGGATAGAGGAATGCAGAAACGAGCAGCGCACCGGTCACGACTGCGCCCATCTGCGCTTCGTCGATATCGAAAGTTTCCATAATCTGCGAAGTGAGCGGCGCGATGAGCAACCGATCGGATTGATGGAGCAGCATGAACACAAAAAATACAGCGAAGACAAACCATCGATATCGCGAGGCAGATTTCATCAATTGCTCCTCAGATTTCAAGTTGTGGGAAAATTCCGGGGCAGTTCGTGAGCATCCGGATCGCCCGTAAGCAGCTTGATTGCGTGTGGAAGCACAGGGAGGAGGACAGGCAGCGATTCCTTCACCGCCTTCGGATTACCAGGCAGGTTGACGATCAATGTTTTCCCGCGGATCCCGGCCACAGCACGCGAGAGCATCGCATGCGCTGTCTTCTTCAAACCCTCCTGCCGCAAAACCTCCGGAATTCCTGGAACATCTCGCTCAATCACCGACCGGGTAGATTCTGGTGTGATATCTCTGGGTGAAAAACCGGTCCCTCCCGTTGTCAGGATAAGGTCGACCTCTCCAGAGTCACACCACTGGATGAGATATTTCTCAATTTCTGACCCCTCATCCGGAACGACGGCGTAATACGAGACTTGCCAGCCTCGCGCCTCGATTCTCTCCTTGATCAGCAGACCGGAAACGTCATCTCGATCCCCGGCAGCTGATCGATCCGATACAGTGAGGATGGCTACGTTCATGACAACTTCTTTCCCATCACGAGCAGGTCCATTTCGTCACAACCCATGCCTCGGTAAAATGCCTGCGCCTCCTGGTTGTCTTTGGTCACGAGCAGATAGTACTTCAAGCATCCTTTGGCACGCAAACGATGCTCTAATTCTTCCATTAACGCCCTGCCAATCCCGCGCGCTCGATATTCGGGTTTTACGGCGAGATGATAGACCATCCCTCTGCGGCCATCAAAACCCCCGAGTACCGCCCCCACAATCCGCTTTCCTTCCTCCGCAACCAGGAAAAGATCGGGGTCCCGATCGAGTTTCTTGCGAATTTCCCCCCGCTCGTCGGATGGCGAAAGCTGGATTCCCGATCCTGCTGCTCGCCATAACGCTCGGATAATGTCGTAATCCAGCTCTATGTTAAATTCTCGAATTTGCATATG
>CBDVCG010000495.1:0-2103 GCA_965372425.1 uncultured Anaerolineales bacterium | reverse complement strand
GACATTTATACACTGGCAGATGGGCAGCATCTTCTGGCACTGCTATGTTGATCTCTCGTCCCCACTCTGCCAGAGATCCCACTTCTTGGAAACCACAAGAAGGGAGTCGAGGTCCTTCCATAGCCAACCCTTTCTTTGATACTGTCTTTGTCCGTGGTTGAGGTGTAAAGGGAATTCGACCGGAGTGCGAGAAGGGGCAGGCCTCACCACCAAAGTCAGCAATTTTCAGTCCTCCACAAATATCTTCTTCGCTGAGAAATGCTCTCTTGGATGGGAACAAGAAAAACGCCCTGGGTTTGCCATGGAACATGTGCATCTCCACCCCCTGACAGATCCCTGGGCGCCTTCCTGGGAACTTCGTTCCCTCCTACCCGGACCGAACCACGATAAATTGTACTGACATTTTACACGGTTCCGCATAAATTGTCAAGTTAAGTGTGGCACGTATCCTGAAATTATTTCTCCACGCTATAAAGAAAATCGCTCCGTTCGGCAACCATCGTGATGTGGTTGGATCGCGCCCGCGTGGGTAGGTAAACATTATTTTCCCACTCACTGATAGTTTGCTGGCGAACCCCGAGCACATCCGCGAATTCGGATTGATTCATACCCATAGTTTTACGAAGGGCGCGGATCATCTGCCCATCCCACCGCACATCATCGGCCTCAGAATTGATCACATAATGATGGACTGGCTTTGAAAATGTAGCTTCCTCCGCACGTAAATCAACCTCCTTGACATGAAAACCCGCATCCATCCAGGCAGCGGCCTGAACACCTCCTTTACCTCGATTACTCCAATATTCCTTGTTCTTTCTTGCAGATGGCGGCAGATCGCTCTCGATAATTTCCTCGATCTCCTCGAAACTGAGGGAGATCTGCTCATCACCACATGATCGCAAGGTTTTGTATAAATTGTAATATTTTGATCCTGGTTTGGTGCTTGTCACTTATAACCTCGTTTTGATCCTGCGTGTGAAGTAGATTTCAAAGTGACCGGATATCCCGGTGCTCTTTCAGACCTATTTCCCCTTATGCAGATCCTCACCGCAATCTGCACACCAGCTCGCTAAAGGATTACTAGATACCGCGTCTTTATATTTTGCGATGAAGGATGATTTGACGATCAAAGAGTTAGAGAATTTATTCACTGTTGTTCTGCAGCGACCGCGCAAGAGACAACGAACACATGGTTGGATGTCAGATCAGATTTTGACCTGTCATCTGGACAGCAATCATTCGCAATCTAGCGCAAAGAACTCGGTGTTTTCCGCCCCATTCTTGACGCGAAGACCGCCAATCCGCCCGCAAGGAGCAAAAACACTGCGCCCACAATGCCCAGTAACGTGGAACGACCGCTCCCATCACTCGAAAATTCATTTTCGATAGCCGAGCTCGGTTGTGCACCGAACTGGAGATACTTTATGTCTCCGGGATTAAGGCTCACCGGGACATTCAGGCCAGTCGTTGGATTAAAATCGACCGGTACGGCGGCGCTTACATTGTAATCTCCGCTCTCCATCTCGCTAAAACAATGCCCCTCAATATTGGCATCCGTCGTGAACTCGCCTACGAGCACACCGGATACATTTACAACGCTGAGCTGGCCCCCGCTTATAGGCTCCTCGCCCTCTTCAAGCCGGCTGTTCCCATTGCGATCAAGGAACAGCAGGACGCAAATTTCTCCTGCACCCGTGATCGGCGTCGGAGTGAGCTCGGCGCTCGTCGCAGTCTGTCGCGGGCTTGCAGGCGCCGAAGTGGATTCAACTGGGCCACCACGCCCAAGCTCAAGCTGCATCCCCGGTGATATGAAGTCACCCGGCTGAATACCATTCATCGCCATGAGTTCTTCCAGTGTAATGCCCGCGATTGCAGCGACACGCCAGAGCGTATCCCCCTCTTTAACGATATAGACAATAATTCCATTTGGTCCCGGCGTCGGGGTTGGAAATGGGGTCGGTTGAAGATGTGGCGCTTGATCGTTCTGCGCAAGAGCGGGGGGCACCGACGAGAATACAGGAATGATGATCGCTACAGATACGATCAAAACAATATGATGGACTTTTAAGATCCTCATCTCGAGCCCTTCCTCGTGCTGATTAT
>CBDVCG010000494.1:0-2109 GCA_965372425.1 uncultured Anaerolineales bacterium | reverse complement strand
AGCCAAATATCAGCAGGTACGCCCACGCCAACCAGGCTTCCCGGCTAGGATCGGGTGTGGGTTCATTCGTGATAAAAACAAGCACCGCAAATCCGACCGCCGCAAATAGCTGTTGATATGCCGAACTCGTTGCCGGTTCCAAAGAGACGGGCCGTCTATTTTGGATGATCGAACCAAGCGCCCAGCATGTCGGTGAAATGAGCAATGCGAGGATCGCTAACGTATCAGCACTGGTCCCATTTTGCAATGTGGACATTGAAATCAGAGCCGTCCCCGAGAATCCGAGTATGAGGGAGAGCGTGAGCAGCAGGGATGGGAGTTTGCGGTCAAGGATCGACTCGAAAAAGGTAGTCCAGAGTGGGGTTGTGGCAATGAGCAAAGCGGCGATCGATGAATCGACGCGCTGCTCCGACCAGGCAACAAGGGCATTTCCCCCGGTCCACATCAATAAACCCGAAGCGGCCAGGACGAGAAACTCACTCCGATTGATGCGTAGGTTTTTCTTCCGGAGCCGCGACCATCCAAGCAAGATTGCGCCTGCCAGGACGAGCCGTAACAAGCCTAATGCGAACGGGGGGAATCCGGCACCAGGTCGTACCGCCACCCGGATCGCCAGGTATGTGCTGCCCCAGACAACGTACACAATGATGAGGTTCAGAAGACCGGAGGAACTTATTCGTCCGTTTTCAGAAGCCGCATCACCCGCATCTACCAACTTATCCCTCATCCGTTCGATCCCATATGACGAGGCTGGCTCTCCCCCGCATCATCCATCCAGTATTGTTCGTAATTGTTGAAATACGTCCTCCAGCATCTCTGCCGTCAAACGGCCGGTCTGGGTATTCTGCCTGCTGGGGTGATAGCATGCCACCAGGCTCGGCAACGGCGGCGGGAATGGGTACCATTCACCATGCGAAAATTTCAATCGCGGCATCTGAACTCCCCTGCTCGCCAGTGTCTTCTGATACTCTTGAAAAGCAAGATGTCCAAGCGCAAGGACCACCTCGACCTTGTCTAAAAGGGCGATCTCGTCCAGAAGAAATTGGCGGCAATTCGTCAGCTCCTCTGGGACGGGTCGATTCTTAGGAGGCGCACAGTGGGCCACCGCGGTGAGGTAGGCATCCTTAAATTGAAGGCCATCATCACGTGACACTGATTCGGGTTGATTTGCAAAACCAGTCTGCCACATGGCCCGGGTTAGTGTGTCGCCAGAACTGTCGCCCGTGAACATACGACCGGTCCGATTCGAGCCATGCGCCCCGGGCGCCAAACCTATGATGAGCAGGCGCGCTTGGGTATCGCCGAACCCCGGGACGGGTTTCCCCCAATAATCCCACGTCATGTAAGCACGCCGTTTTTCCCTGGCAACCTGCTCCCGCCAGTGGACGAGACGAGGACAGCAGCGGCAAGATATGATCTCTTGATGCAGGGTTTCCCAGCTAATCATCGCTCTTCTGATGCGACCCCCCTGTAAAACCCCGATTCATAACCATGCGCCCTCCAGCGTGAGTAGCGCCTCCTTCGTTTCAACCCCTCGTCTTCCGGAATACCCGCCCAGAGACCCATCCGAGGCGATCACGCGATGACATGGGACGACGATGGGCACCGGATTGCTCCCCAGCGCCTGACCCACTGCCCGCGCCGCACGTGGTTTCCCGATTCTTTTCGCCAGTTCACCGTAGGTGACTACCTCTCCGCGCGGCACTTTAGCGACTTCATCCAGCACCGTTTGCTGGAAAGGTGTCATGCTGCTGATATCCACGGGAAGCTCGAAGGCCCCCCTTTCCCCACTGAGATATTCTCCAACTTGTTGGGTCGCCTCCTCAAGTTTCTCCGGGGCGTACACGACCAACGCTTGAGTGCGCTGCTCTATGCGAGCACGAAACTCATCCTCAGTATCCACAAACTGGAGGCTCACCAAACCATGATCGGTCAACCCGATGAACAATTTGCCCACGCGTTGATCGTCCAGGTAGCTGTAATATACGATGCCCTCTCCGGCTTCATGCAGACGTCGATCCAGATTCTCGAGCGCGACAGTGACCTGTGCATCACTAGGACCTGTTTGATACCTCAAGTCAAGGATTTCGAGAGCTTTATCGGGTATTT
>CBDVCG010000493.1:0-2114 GCA_965372425.1 uncultured Anaerolineales bacterium | reverse complement strand
CATGGTTTCCTTCAGCGTACGCGATTCGCCGGGCGCAAGGAGCCCACGCCCGGCATGTGAGTTCCCTTGCAGAATTACAGCGGTGTAAAAGATTCTGAGGGCTCACTGGATTCTTGGAGATCATTTTCCGCATCAATGGGAACCTGTCGCAAACTCAATCCTAGGCGTCGATTCCGCGCATCGATATGGATGATGCGTACCCGCACTTGCTCACCCTCACCGACAACACTCCGGGGATGCATAAAATTGCCATCGCCAAGTTCGGATACGTGAATCAATCCCTCAAGACCCTCATCAATACCGACAAATGCTCCAAATTTCACGACATTGGTGACGCAGCCCTCGACGATTTCTCCAACTTTGTATTTTTCCTCAACCTCTTCCCAGGGATCGGGTTGCAATTCCTTCAGGCTGAGCGCCACACGATCGTTGGCGCGATCTACCGACAAGACGTGAACCTTCAACCTCTCTCCACAGCAGACAACATCCGCAGGATGCCCCACACGCCCCCATGAAAGCTCAGAGACGTGGATCAAGCCTTCCACACCGCCCAAATCCACGAACACACCGAAGCTGGTGATGTTGGTCACCGCCCCTTCGATCTCGTCACCTTCGTTCAGACTTGAAAGGATCTCGACACGTCTGCCTGGTTCCGCCAAACCGGCTCGTTGGGAAAGCACGAGACGCCCGCGATCAGGATCGAGCTCGATGACCTTAAGGCAGAGCCGCTGACCAATGTATTTCGAGAGCTTTTCATCGCGGGAGCCATCCCCTTCAGCGTCTTCGAATCCAATAAGGTGAGAAATCGGCACGAAACCTCGTAAACTCTGCGCTTCCACCAACACGCCCCCACGGTTGTACCCTACTACGAGCAGATCGATCGTATCATCTTGTTTGTAGAGTTTTTCCGCCCACGCCCAATCTTCAAGCTTCCCTTGGTTGGAAAATTTATGGTCCTCTTCCGGGACGATTGACTCTGGTTTCCCTGAAGTCTGCTTCTCCTCCTCCGCCATAAGCGCCGTCCACCATGATTCATCCATCTCAGGTGGAGCATCGCCCCCCCAACCGATCTCTGAACCGTCTTCAGTCATCATCGTTAAGACCTCAGTCCATCAAGCAATCTATCAACGATTTAGCTTCATTTCGCGAAGCATACTCAAATCTCACGCCTGTGCAAGTTAGACTTAATTTTCGCTGTTTTTCACCTCCTCATTGGCTACAGCTTCACGTTCCATGTCCGTAATCGCGTTCGTTACGGCTTCAATCGCAACACGCTGCTTGCGATATAAATCTGCTTCAGACATTGCGAGGCGCATGGCGATATCGCGCACCTTCCTGCCTTGTAAAAATTTCATCTCCAGAATGTTATAGAGCATCCAATCTGCAGTAAATCTACGTTCACCATCGGGTCGAACCCGATCAATCCCTCGTTTCAGGATCGATCGCAGGGCATTGACTGGATTTCCATCGTGTTCCACTGCCGCCTGCCGCACTACCCTGAGACTGAGAAGAGGGCTGCTCGTCAATCTTGGGCCACCCCAGTAATGCCCCAGTGCCTCGCGCACGAGGTTGACTAGCTCGTCTTCAGAACCCATGCCTTCTACCGGCGCTGTGAGTGCATCGATCGACGCGTACCGAGCTTCTGCACGCATTCGTTGAACTGTCTCCACTCGAGGCATCAGACTATCGACAACAGCAAAAACTTCGATCTGAAGTTTCTTCTCCGCGAGAGCTATCGTTGCACGTTCAAGCAAGGCCTGTAGTTGCTCCTCTTCCTCTTGCGAGAAATCCGGATCGCTGGCACGCGCCCTTATACCGAATATTCCGATTACTTCCGGAGGGTCAGCCAGGCGCAGCGGGAGGAGCCAATAAACATCCCATTTGAATACCACTCCCAACAGCTCAAACTTCTGCAGCTCATCCGTAATGAGCAACGGAGGCAGCTCCTTCGAACCGCGCATGGGGTCTTCCGGACCTACTGCCACTTCAAGTTCTAATCCACCTGGACCGACGATCGCCACGAAAGCCGATCCCACCCCTATAATGTCACATGCGGCGTTGAGGATTGATTCAAGGAACTGCCTGAGGTCCCCTGTTGTGAGTAATCTCTCTTC
>CBDVCG010000492.1:0-2116 GCA_965372425.1 uncultured Anaerolineales bacterium | reverse complement strand
TTTTATCTTATGCTTGTCGACGGAAGTGAGATGATCGAATGAGGGGGTGGATAATGTATCCCTATCTCGTGTGAGTAGTGAGATGCAACAGGCTAAGTGAGCCAGTGAATGGACACCTGTTTCTCGAATTGCTTGAATTCCGGATCGCCCGTGACGACTTCTGTATCGTGCATCTTCGCCAATGCGAGCGCGAAGCAGTCCGCATAGGAAACGTTTCCCTGCACTTTGAAAACCGCCGCTTCATGGGCAATTTTCCAATCCACGGGAACCGTTTGAATCCCCAAGCTCCCAATTTCTTCGATGGCCTGATTCGCTTTTTTATCAGAATATGCCCTGGCGAGACTGTACCAGACCTCGCCGAGGTTAACAGCGGAGATGAGCAGATCCATATCCGCACCCTGAGCCTCTATGAGTATCTTTTCCAGATGTCCTGCTGCAGGCTGCTCATCCTCGAAGAATGCGACCAGACCCCAGCTGTCCAAAATCATGATCTGCGTGGTCACGTTCGGTCCCTCCACTGAATCGCGGTCTAGCGTTCTTTATCCTTACGACGCTCCTCCTCGAGAACACGAAGCGCATTCCCGCCCTTCAATGACCCTCGCAGCTTGCGTACGTACTCCTCCGTGATGGGTTGGAGGATGATTTGGTCTCCCTGGTCGATAACCTCGACCCGAGTGCCCGGCTTGATGCCGTATTTCCGACGCAATTCTGCAGGGATGACCAGCTGGCCCTTTGTGGATACGTAAGTCTTCATATCTCACTCCTACTTACTAATAATAGTATACCATACAATAAAGGTAGGTCATTCTCTGAATGCAAAAAAATCATTCGATCCAAACCCCGATTTGGGATGTTTGCTGTATTAGATCAGCTGTGTAGCCGTGATTCATGATACAATAATGGAAGAATTACGGAATTTCTTCCAAAAGGGCATTGCCATGGCGTCAACCACAATTCAGATCCGCCAAAAAGGGGTGATTACTATCCCTGCTGAGCTTCGAAGACTTTATGGGTTATCTGAGGGTGACGTCTATACTCTCGTTGACCTGGGAGATGGCTCCTTCCTCCTCACACCGAATGTGTCCCAGCTTGCGCGCATGGGCGACCAGGCGTTGGAGTTGTTGAATAATGAAGGGGTTGCGGTAGAAGAGCTGCTTGAGGTTCTTGATGAGGAGCGCGAGCAATACTACCGCGATCACTATGGCAAACCCCGTTCTATTCCTGGATAGCAGCGCTTTGTTTGCTGGCGTCTTCTCGCCAACTGGCGCAGCGCGCGCCCTTCTCGTTCTGGGAGAGGTTGGCAGGATATCGATCACAATCTCCGAGCAGGTCATTGCCGAGACAGAACGAGCCTTAGCCCGGAAAGCACCTAAAGCACTTCCAAACTACCGGGAAGCTCTTCGCCACACCGGAATGCGTATTGAACGCGATCCCTCCACTAAAGATGTCGAGCCCCACCTAGGCATTATTAGACACGAAGTAGACGTCCCAATTTTAGTAGCAGTGATAAACGCTAAAGTTGACTATTTAGTGACCTTAAACCGTCGCCATTTCGTTGACGATCCAAGGGTTTCCTCTCACTCTGGATTGCAAATTGGCACTCCTGGCGATGTGTTGAATTGGCTGAAAGGGGTGGGAAACCTTGGAGGAGATGTTTAGTTGAAGTGATTGGGCGCATTCTACAAGATGCTCGGCTTAGAAATCCCCGATTCGCCCCTGCAATCTCCACGGATCTGTGATTCCGGAACCTTGGTGCCAGCTTAAAGTTGGGAGCCGTGTGTACTGATGAGGGCGCGATTGGACTCGAACCATTAAGCTCTCGCCAGAGAGCCTTCACCGGATGTGAACCCAGTGGTCCAAAAGCCCTACCGCGGACTTCACGGCTCCTTGATTCGTCGAGCCGTGTGGACAGCTCAAGGTAGGTAGCCGTCTGGGCTACGGTATTGTTTTTAATTCATCTCTGGATCTACTTTTCGACCGGAATTTGATTCCGGGTAAAGGATACTATCGGAATTCACTTTGACTCGCAAGGTGAGATTTAAGAATTGACCTCATCACTTAGGCGGAAATGGAAAACTGTCCAATTAAGCAGGCTCGAAAAAAGTGAAAATCGGGT
>CBDVCG010000491.1:0-2120 GCA_965372425.1 uncultured Anaerolineales bacterium | reverse complement strand
CCAATCCTTCTCCTATATCATCAATTCGATCTTGCTGGCCGTAGTGATCACACTGGCGGTCGTGCCGCTCCCCCGACGTTTGATACGAGGAGGGATGAAGCCATCCCTTGCACTCGTGATTTCGCTGCTTCTGATCCTCGTTGTGCTCGTCGGCCTGTTCTTGCTGGCCTACAACTCGATCAGCGATTACTCTGCTGGTCTTGAAACGGCTGAGGCCGTGGAGGTAGCAGCGGATACCCAAACCCAGGAGACCATATTGTCTCAAATCGAGGGTATGGTTTCTGTTGATCAGGTCAATCAAATGATCGGGACATTCTTGGCTTGGGTTGGACAAATCGCGGCACAATTCTTCATGGTCATGATGATCTTTATCTTCATGATCAGCGCAATGATCGCGACTCCGATGTCCGACCAGATAACGAAAGTATTCAGTTCGGAACAGGCTGCAAGGCTTACGGGGTTGACGACTGACGTTCAGCAATACATCTCGATCACGACCCTGGTGAACGCCCTTGTGGGCTTGATCAACGCCATATTCCTGGTCATCATGGGAGTTCCACTTGCAGGATTGTGGGGGATTTTCGCCTGGTTGATGGGTTACATACCCGCGATCGGGTTCTGGATCGCCCTCATCCCACCTGTGCTGATTGCCTTGGCGACGCAGGGTATTGAAACCGCAGCGATTGTTTTTGCAGGCTACGTCCTTATCAACGGTTCCGTTGAAAACTTCGTCAAACCGCGCGTCATGGGTGAGGGGTTGAACATATCTCCGTTGCTCGTTTTTGTGTCGCTCTTCGTCTGGGGGTCTGTCCTCGGAGCCGTTGGCGCTATCCTGGCAATACCGCTCACCTTGATGATCCTGAGTGTGCTGGACAGCTTTGAAGCCACTCGCTGGGTTATCGTCCTCACCAAACCAGCCTCCGCCTCAGAGGAGCACGAGAAGAAAGAAGCAAACTTGAAACTCAGGAACCTCTGGAACAGGATCGCCAGACGAGACGATGAAGGTGATGGTGAAAAGGAATAAGTAGCGTGGATAATTCCACGGATGGAGTTTTGAAAATATTCCCATATAATCGATTGATCTAAGCACGCTCAGGATCAAATACATGTAGGAGGATGGAGATGGCGAAAGAAGAGAGCAATAAACCTAAAAAGATGAAACGCAAAGTCTATGAGAAGGAACTGGCCAAACTGGAGATCGAGCTCGTCAAACTCCAGGGATGGATCAAGAAAACGGGCCCAAAGATCGCCGTGATCTTTGAGGGACGCGATTCGGCCGGCAAAGGCGGGGTGATTAAACGCATCACCTATCGGCTCAGCCCGCGCGTCGCTCGCGTCGTGGCCACCCCAACACCGACGGAGAAGCAAAAGACGCAATGGTTTTTCCAGCGCTACATTCCCCACCTGCCTTCTGGGGGTGAGATGGTGCTGTTCGACCGCAGCTGGTACAACCGGGCCGGCGTGGAAAGGGTGATGGGTTTCTGCACCGATGAGGAATACACCGAATTCATGAGCACGGTGAACGAATTCGAGCTGGCGCTGACCCGATCTGGACTCATCTTGATCAAATACTGGATGCACATTCGTGATGAAATCCAGGAGGAACGCTTCGAGCAGCGCATCCACGATCCACGACGACGCTGGAAGCTGAGCCCTTGGGACCTGGAGGCGCGCACGCGCTGGGTGGACTACTCCAGAGCGCGCGATGCCATGCTCCAGCATACCAGCACAGCCCACGCACCCTGGTACATTGTGGACGCGAACATCAAGCGTCATGCCCGATTGAATGTCATTGCCCACCTGCTGAGCCAGATCCCGTACAAGGATCTCACGCCGAAACCGATCGAGCTCCCCCCGCGCCAGAAAGCGGGGGATTATGAACCTCCGGATCTTTCTCAATTCAACTTCGTGCCGGCGGTGTATCCTAAATAGGCGCATCTATAGCTTCGTTGAACCAGGAATCCCCACTCTCGAGGAAGTATTACCGGAGGACAACAGGAATCGGTTTCCTCTAAGAGCTCTCATGGAGAGTTTTCTGATTCCATGTGGGGTACTTGTGGAGGTATTTGGCTGGCGAGTAGGTCGTAGAGCAAAGCTAAAAAGGTGATTGCTGCGCGAAT
>CBDVCG010000490.1:0-2123 GCA_965372425.1 uncultured Anaerolineales bacterium | reverse complement strand
GTGCCTCACTATTGAGGTAGGATTACGGATAACGCTATCTGCAAACATGTGTTATACATGGGGAAGCATTACGTGCAATTTGACATCCTGGAGGGCTTGATGCCGAACGTCACGATCGAATACTGCGCAGTTTGACACTACACAGATAGAGCCATCGGTGCGATGGCTGAAGTATTGAAAGAGCATGAATATAAGGTGAATTCCGTACAGCTTATACCCTCAGATGAGGGCAAGTTTGAGGTGATGGTCGACGATACACTCGTCTACTCGAAACTACAAACAGGCCGCCACGTTGAGCCCGGTGAAGTTGGGAAGCTGGTCGGATCCGCCCTGTAGGTCATCGGATCTTACGAATTCTGGGCACCCTGCATTGTCACAGCTAAGAGTGATTTCTTGAAAGGCTATCTTCGATGAGAGCGGTGTTGCAGCGAGTCCGCCGCGGGCGTGTACTTGTGGATCAGGATGTTGTCGCGGAAATTGGCCGCGGGATCGTGATCCTGCTTGGAGTTGGCAGGGAAGATACCGAGAAAGAGGCGACGTGGTTAGCGACAAAATGTGCCCATCTACGGATTTTTGAGGATGCCGAAGGTAAAACGAACCTCTCAGTGCAGGAAGTGGGAGGAGGGATCCTCGTGGTCTCACAATTCACATTGTATGCGGATACCCGGAAAGGACGTCGTCCCAGTTTTATCAACGCTGGACCCCCGGAGCTCGCTGAACCCCTCGTGGATGCATTCGCACAGCACCTTACTACCTTGGGTTTACGGGTAGAGAGGGGCGTTTTCGGAGCACATATGGTGGTGGATATGGAGAATGATGGCCCGGTGACCATCCTCCTGGAAAGAGAACCCGCGTAAGTCCCTCTGGCACCCGTTTGAGTTCAATTCATCTCAGTTGATAGGGACTGCGCCCGGCGCGGATTACTAGATTACCCGACCCTGAATGGTCGGCTTCATCGCGAACGCGCGCAGCCCCTTATGCAAGCGTGCATCGCCCTCGCATTAATAGGTTGAACCTACACGTCAGTCCTGGGGTCGGAAGCCCATGCTATGGTTCGGCCCATAGCACTGAATTGAGGTAAACGGCTTTAGCCCTGGTTCTGAAAATTTCCTCGATATCGCTCGATCCAAAGAGTACGCCTCCACCAAGCACAGGAATAGAGATTCGCTCCACGAACAGTTTCCATGCTCATAATGCTGTCATGCTGAACGGTGGGTGCGCAATGTCAGTCACTCGTCGGGGGGGATGGTACCACTGCGGTATAATCCGTTTGATTAAGTGTAAGAGAGATAGTGACACAAGTCTTAAGGAGGCTTGCATGAATGTCGAAGTAATCTTTTCAATGCTGGCAACATTCGCCTGGTTGGCTGTCCTTATCGTGATCGTGGTTGTCATCGTGAGGGCGGGACGAGGTGTAGCGACCAAAGGCGCCACCTGGTACATCGTTGGATTGGCTGCGGTAGCGCTGATTCTCACCATAGTTAGCGCCGGGATGGTCTTCGTCCAGCCCACAGAAAGAGGGGTGGTCATATCGGCGCTCGATGAGGGTGTACGGGATGAGGCGCTCGAGCCTGGGCTTCACTGGATCGTGCCTTTCCTCGAAAATGCGATCATGTACCCGATCTCGCGACAGACCTACACGATGTCGATCGCTCATTCGGAAGGGGCTATCGCAGGGGATGACTCGGTTGAAGCGAGGACCTCGGATGGTCAGATCGTGAAAATCGACGCTTCTGTCATCTTCTCGATCGACCCAGATCGGGCCGTCGAACAGCACATTAAATGGGACGGGGCGTATGTCGACAACCTCGTTCGTCCTGTCGCACGGGGCATCATCCGAGATGCGGTATCCCAGTTTGGGATAGAAGAAGTCGTCAGCACAAAACGCTTTGAGCTTGCAGGATTGATGTTTGAGGGTATGGAGAACATCTTGAACGAGGGCGGTTTCAGCCTTGCGGATTTCGTGCTGCGGAATATCGCCTTCTCGGAGGAGTACGCGGATTCGGTGGAACAGAAACAGATTGCCGAACAGCAAGCCCAGCAGGCCTCGAACATAGTCCAGCAGCGTGAGTTTGAAGCCGAACAGGCACGGCAGGTTGCTGATGGTATCGCGGATGCGCATG
>CBDVCG010000489.1:0-2125 GCA_965372425.1 uncultured Anaerolineales bacterium | reverse complement strand
CGTGGAATCGTATGAGACGCCGCGGGTTTCAACCCATGGGGCATCTTCGTGCTCGGCAACCCACTTTAGCCGCAGCTCCTCGATCAAGCGGGACTTCCCCAATCCAGCTTCACCTAAGAGCATTAGGATGCTGCCCCGACCTTGGTGCACCGCTTGTATCGCCTCGGTCGCGGCTGTAAATTCCTTCTCGCGCCCAATCAGCGGGGAGACCAATCCGGTAATTCCGCGCAAACGCCCTGGTTCTGCTTTGGGCCGCAAAACTTGGTAGGACGGCTGCGGCTTACTTTTACCCTTTACATCAATATCTCCGAGGGGATTAAATTCGAATAAGGGCGCTACATGCTTGTGGGTGTATTGGCTGATCTGTACGGTGCCGGATGAGGCGGTTTGTTCCATCCGAGCTGCCAGATTGACAGCATCGCCCATGGCGGTATATTCCATCTGCAAGTCGGAGCCGATCTCACCGACCACCACGGAGCCGGTATTGATACCCACACGCACATTGAAATCCATCCCGAAATCTTTCATTATGCGTTCGCAATGCGGTTTGATTCCTTCGAGAATATCGAGTCCTGCGAGCACAGCCCGCCTGGGATCATCTTCATGAGCTAAGGGCGCCCCAAAGAAAGCAAGGACGGCGTCTCCCATCAGGCGTGCTACGGTGCCTTCGTAACGATAAACCGGCTCGATCATGAAATCGAATGCGTCGTCCATGATCTCGGCCCAATCCTCGGGGTCAAGCTGTTCTGCCATGTGGGTTGAGCCGACTACATCACAGAACAGGATAGAAAGCACGCGTCGCTCGCCCTGCATAGAACGGTGTGTACGTGCGGCCTTTAGCTTGGCGGCGTAATCTTCTGGGATTTGTTTGGGTTGTTTGCTTTCTTCTGCCATGGTGAGTGGTTTGCCTATTATACACGCGCGAGGGGGGAATAGCCTTTCGCTATTATTAATTTACTACATGCTAATTGCTGGATGTAGGGGCAGCGAGCGGGATATGGGGATGAGAGAGATCTACTTGATTATTGAAATTACGGGATGCGTTCTATGGCCAGCGGGGCGATTTCTTCGGCGACCTCTCGGGGGGTTTCTCCACTGACACTGATGGTGATGACGATATCGCCGCGCAGAATGGCGAGCATGCCGTTGAATTCACCCTGATCAATCCAGACGGCTGTTTCGCCAAGGCCAGAGAGCATTTCTGCAGCTTCATCAGGGAAATTTGCCAGCAGCTGATAAAAGTATGCTTGCGCGTCAATGCCAGGTGAGGGGCCATAATTGAGGATGATGACACTCTCCACCCCTGCATATATACAACCATCGAAACTGCCTACCTGTTCTCCAACGGAGGAATTATCCATCGGGGCTGAGCTTAGAGGTCCGATGAGCTCAACAATTTCGGTTTCGGAAAAGACATCGCATCCACTGAGAATTTCCGCAGGAAGGGCGGTGTTGTCCTCGTCGATGGGGACTATACCAAATTCAACGGTATCGTGAATGGGGTCAAATACCTCTAAATCTGCGACTGGGTCGCTAGGAAATTCATGGCCGGCGAATTGGACTGTAAAAATAGCTTCGTAGAGATGCGGGTTGCAGTCTTGCAACTCGCGGGTGGGGAAATGGACGACACCATTAGAGAGGGTGGTTCCCTCTAAGCCAGCCGAAGAGCGGCCTTCACGCAGGACGAGCATGATGCGGGCACCGTTGATGGGCGGCTCGTTTTCGTCATGCAGGCCATCGGCATTAATATCGGACCAAACAACCACTTTGACGGCATTCGCGCAGTGATCCGGACCCTGATCGGAAATTATAGGCATTTCTTCCGCTTCCTGATCGAGAATGAGGTTTTCTTCTTCTGCTAGGCAGCCTGAAAGGAAAAGTGTGCAGGCAAGAAGTAGGGGAATCAGATTTTTGATCATGGGAAATTCTCCTCTTAACGGTTGCGAAAGCAAAGCGGAATACGAATGTTGCTCAATGATGTGCGGATTCGTTGCTTTAATTATAACTTAGACGGGTGATAGCGGATGGTGTCTCGCTTGTGGGGATCGGCGTGAGTGTAGGGGTGGGTGTGGTGTTGGTAATGCTTGACATTTCTACGATTATCTATTAATATGTAACCAGAAGG
>CBDVCG010000488.1:0-2131 GCA_965372425.1 uncultured Anaerolineales bacterium | reverse complement strand
TTTTGAACCCCGCATCACTGGTTTGCCCAGACTGAATGCAAGTGAACGAGAGCCAATGTCCGATATCTCAGAATATCGAACTGTGTTCTTACATAAAGTTGACAGAGCAAGCACAATTGCCATCGAAGATTCACGATTGCGCCGCTTTGGTCAGATCTCAATCTCGTAGGCAGAAGGCTTTCACAAGCCTACACCGGCTGCTTCAGCGGACCCGTCCCTCTCCTGGATTGTGGCTCCAAGCCCTTCAACGTAATCATCGCCTTTTCAACCACCGACTCTCTTACATGGAAAGAAATTCGATCGACATAGACCTGGGATCCGTTCTCTCCCGAATACAACCCACCTGATACCGTCACTTCCATCCCGTCTCCCTCGTTTGCCTCCACGAATGCCGACACCGCTCGAGCGTTCTTGCCATACAGCAGGATCTTATGGCGGCCGCCCATATGGACTGGCCCGGTATCCACCGTGCCAATCACCTCAAGCAGGTCCACGCCACCTTCGTTAACTATTCCAGCTTTTGTCACCAGCAGCGTTCCTGTAAGGACACACATATTGCGGTGGCTCATTTAATACCCCCGGTATGAATGCAATGAGCAAGCGTTTTCAGTTGTTGAGACCCAGTTAGACTGGAAAAACAGGGCTGATTGAAGTAAGCCGGGGCAATGTCAGGCTGGGAGTATCAGGCTCACTTCAGATCCCCTGCCCTGCATGCTGTCATTATAGCGATAGTCTATCAACAAAAACTCATTGGAAATCTATATCAGATGCCATAGAGTACTTATTTATTCTCGCCTCTCCATGAGTCTTCCAACCTGTTTTGAGCCCCCCACCCTTCTGTAAAGCGGATATCAATTTTCCGAGCCGCTATTCCAACGACGATCTTCTTCGCGATACTCTCAACTCTGTCTTCCATCCAGGACTTCGTTGTCCTATCCCTCACCTCGACCCAAAGTGTGTCCTCCACGAGGATCGCCCCACTGCTGTCCGCGACGAATTCCTGAAAATACGACGTGGTCATTCGTTTCTTCAACTCATCTTTCACTTGCTCCCATAGAATTTCTGCGGTCAACTCGTCTTGCGACTCATTAATTGCATTTCGCACATAGTCGTTCACTTGTCGCCTCCCCTCATACTACCGATCATCGAGACCGGATAAACGTCGCATACGCTGCTCCAATTAAACCTTAAATCGAACTCATCATTAAATTTTAAGAGTGTTGAAGGGCAAGAGCCTTGGAGCTCGAGCACTTCATGCCGTATAATTGAATTGGGGCAGCGCGGATCGCAAGCTGCCCTAACTCGTCCTCATAAGAACGTTGTGTCTATGAAAAGCAAGTCCACAATTCTGCTCTTGGAAAAAGACGGCCGCAATCACTCACTGTTTGATTGCGCCCTTCGCGAATCGGGGTTCCAGGTCGAGCTTCACAAGACTCCGTCATCTGCACTTGCATGCATTAATGGTGATCACCATCAACTCGTCGTGCTTAATGCCGCATCCATGAACACAAGCGGGGTGCGAATAGTAAAACGCTTCCGCTCCCGATTAAACGGCACCCCCATTATCCTGATCCAACCATCGAATCTGGACTCGCCCGTGAACGGTGATGCCGATGAAGTCCTCGTGCTGCCTTTCACCTCCCGCAAGCTCGTCAACCGCGTGGCCAGATATATGCCTCAGCAGACCTCATTCGTCCTTACCGCCGGGCCCATTCATCTCGAACCCACAAATCGCCTGGTCCGGGCGCACGGGAAAACGCACCACCTGCCCCCAAAGGCGATCGAGATGCTGCGCATCCTCATGGAACGCCAGGGAAGAGTCGTCACACGCGTACGCTTGATGAAGAAGGTGTGGAAGACGGATTACACCGGTGATATGCGGACAATCGACGTGCATGCCAGCTGGATCCGTAAAACTATTGAAGCCGACCCTGCCCACCCGATGCTTTTAAAAACGATCCGCGGCATGGGCTATCGGCTGGACATCCCCTGATAAATATCGTCTATTTGTGAATTTTTTCACTAGTTCTATTTTGTGTTCTTTTCCCCCTCCCCCGTTTTGCTTGCAATGCGTCCCAAGTCCATATACTAAAAAATTAGTTTAGCCACTGAGGAACAATTTTCTCTAAAC
>CBDVCG010000487.1:0-2136 GCA_965372425.1 uncultured Anaerolineales bacterium | reverse complement strand
CCAGTTCTGAGGTCCCTGGATCGTTGAGATCTTCATGGATCTCATTCGAATCCCATACGTAGAATTTACCTTCAACACCTTCAGAATCCGCATCAAGCGAGGCGAAGAATCCTCCCTCTTCATCCCTCATCTCGCGCGTTAGAAACTGAATAATCTCTTCGACGATTTTTCCGTATCGTGATTCTCCCGTGATTTGCCATCCATGGAGATAGACTCTCATCAGGAGTGCATTATCATAGAGCATCTTTTCGAAATGAGGTACGAGCCATTCTGCATCTACAGAGTATCGGTGGAAGCCTCCTCCCAGGTGATCGTAAATCCCTCCCATCCACATACGATCCAAAGAGTGTCGGGCAATATCCAATGCCAGTTTATCTCCCACGCGGTGATGCTGATGGAGCATGAATTCAATCGTAGATGCTTGCGGGAACTTTGGTGCAGATCCCCAGCCTCCATTCTTCCAATCGTATCCCTGGAATATCGCTTCAGCAGCTTGCTCGAGCAGCGCCGGGTCAAGTGATTTGCCTTCGGAGAGGTCGACGAGTGTGCTTGATAGCCGATCTGTGAGCTGATCCGCTGAAGACAGCAACCGATCTCGGTTGCTCTCCCATTCGCCTTGGATGAAACTCAAAAGCTCCGGGAAGGATGGGATATTATAGCGGCGCACGGGAGGAAAGTAGGTCCCGCCATAAAATGGTTTTCCGTCAGGAGTAAGAAAAACCGACATCGGCCAGCCACCCTGTCCTGTCATCGACACGACGGCATCCATATAGATTGAATCCAAATCCGGTCGTTCTTCTCGATCAACTTTGATACTGATGAAGTGTTCGTTCATCAGTTTGGCAATTTCCGGATTTTCAAATGATTCGTGTTCCATGACATGACACCAGTGGCATGCTGCGTACCCCACGCTCAAGAAAATCGGCTTGTTCTCTTTCTTTGCCTCATTAAAGGCTTCCTCACCCCATGGATACCAATCGACGGGATTTTGTGCATGCTGGAGTAGATACGGTGAGATTTCTTTTGCCAGTCGATTTGCCATTCTGTCTCCTCGGGATTTTATAATTTATCTGTGGGGGACATGGACCATTCATCTCTACCAAACTCTAAAATCCACGCAATATTTACATAGCATCATATCAGATCGAAACTTATCTTGATCTTGGGGGAGGAAAGGTAGAGCTACGGGACTCACGCGCTGGTCAGAGTGGTAGAATGGCGAGCATGTCTATCAAGAATATGCCCGGGATGGTCCGTTGGATTCCGGCTGTGGTGATCATGGGCCTCATATTCTTCGCCTCTTCGAGGACGGCGAGCCAAATTCCGTTCTTTGGCCAATATGATGTGCTCTTTAAAAAAGGGGGACATGCGATCGGATACGCGCTGCTGGGCATCGCATACTTTTTCGCGCTTCCGCCCAGGCTCTCGTCCGGATATCGGTTTTCGATCGCCCTTCTGATGGTTATTCTATTTGGTTTGAGCGATGAATTTCATCAGTCCTTCGTTGATGGCAGGACGTCTAGCATGCGAGATGTGCTGATCGATACCGCCGGCGCTGCCTTTGCTCTTCTAATCGCAGCAATTTATTCCTCGAATTCCAGCTCAAACTCAGCGGCTTGATCCTCATCCCAATTAGCGCTCGGAGTGAGCACGATGTCATTAAAGAGACCATCTTGCTTTGCGATGATCTGATCCTGTTTGATGAGTTCGAGTACTGCCAGAAACGAGACAATCACTTCAAGCTTCGAATGCGCTCCCATCACTACACGTTTAAAAGATAAGGTTCCTGATTTTCTTAGCGCCCTGACGATTGAAATAATTTTGTCACGTACACGCACCCTGGGTATTGACACATCTCTTTCGAATGATCTTTCTTGCGGGGCATGCTCGAGGGCTTCGATCATCGCCTTCTGCAGGTGCTGAATTGTGATGCCTTCTAAATCGATCTTTGGCTCTGTCTCTGGCGGTGTTGAAATCCTTAAATAGCTTTTCAATCCGGCTTTCTCTCTCTCGGAGAGCAGCACGGCTACCTGTTTATACCTCTTATACGCGATTAATTGACGTGCGAGGGCATCTCCAAGATCCTCCTCACCTGGTTCACGCATAGGAGGTCGGGGTAGGAGCGCTTCAGACTTT
>CBDVCG010000486.1:0-2145 GCA_965372425.1 uncultured Anaerolineales bacterium | reverse complement strand
TTGAATTAAAAGAAAATAAATATATCTTATGGATGAACTCAGGAAAGTTGCAGAAGAAGTCGCTGGCTGTATGGATTGTCAGCTCCACCTTTCACGGAAAAAAGCTGTACCTGGAGAGGGGCCCGCCGATGCGGATATCATGCTCATCGGTGAGGGTCCGGGTTTCCATGAAAACGAGCAGGGTCGGCCATTTGTTGGGGCAGCCGGAAAGTTTCTCGAAGAACTTCTCGAAAGCATCAATCTCAGCCGCGAGGATGTCTTCATTGGAAATGTTGTAAAATGCCGTCCGCCGGGAAATCGAGACCCTCAACCCGAGGAGATTGAGGCATGTTCTTCGTATCTTCAACGACAGATCGACGCCATCGACCCAAAAGTCATCGTGACCTTGGGGCGATTCTCCATGGCGCGATACTTCCCCAATGTGAAAATAAGCAAGATCCACGGACAAGCAAAGGAGATCGACGGCAGAGTGGTTATTCCGATGTATCACCCTGCAGCGGCTCTTCATCAGCCCTCTCTCAGACAGGTAGTAAAAGAAGACTTTTCCCTTATCCCTGCAATCATCGATCAAAGACAGTCCGCCTCCCTCCCACAAGAAAGTGATCCCATAGATCCCGAGCAGTTGAGTCTTTTTTAACTTGCTTATGGATAGGAGTAAATAAGAGAGATGCCTGAGAAAAAGACCTCGCTATCTTCTAGCGCGCAGGCGCTTGTCAAGAAATTTACTGAGCGCGATGCCACAGTTGCCATTATCGGTCTTGGCTACGTAGGCTTGCCTCTGGCAGTGGTTCTGGCAGATTCAGGTTTGCGCGTAAAAGGTCTTGACACAAGTGTGGAAAAAATTAATTCCCTTCGGGATGGGCAAAGTTATATCGAAGATGTGCCTTCGGAGGTCATCCAGAAGCATATCGCTGAGAAGAGGATATTTCCAACAAATTCATATGATGACCTCATGGATGTCGATGCGATCTGCATATGTGTCCCAACACCCATGCGGAAAACGGGCGATCCGGATCTGTCCTACATCATCAACGTCTCAAAGGCGCTGAAGCCGATCCTCCATCCTGGATTGGTGGTGATCCTCGAGTCGACAACATATCCAGGGACGACGAGGGAGCTCGTCCAGCCGGAACTCGAAACCAGCGATCTGGTAATCGGTGAAGATATTTTCCTGGCATTCTCGCCTGAACGTGTGGATCCTGGCCGAGAAGATTGGACGACGGTCAATACACCAAAAGTAATCGGGGGGATCACGCCTAGCTGTACAGAAGTTGCGGCGACACTGTATGAACAAGCGATGGAAACTGTGGTCCGCGTTTCATCCACGGAAGTCGCTGAGATGACCAAGCTCCTGGAGAACACTTTCAGGGCTGTCAATATCGGGTTGGTCAATGAACTTGCCATCATTTGCCATCGTCTGGGATTAGATGTATGGGAGGTGATTGAAGCGGCAGCCTCAAAGCCGTTTGGCTATATGAAATTTACTCCCGGACCAGGTCTTGGTGGTCACTGCATTCCGATCGATCCTCTGTATCTATCGTGGAAGTTGAAGAGTCTGAACTATAATGCTCGCTTCATCGATCTCGCCAGTGAGATCAATACGAATATGCCCAGGTACGTCGTCCAACGCATCCAGGATACGCTCAACAAGCATGGCCGGACTGTCAATGAGACCCATATCCTCATCCTTGGCGTGGCGTACAAGCCGAATGTCTCGGATATGCGTGAATCACCTGCGCTGGATGTGATTGGATTGCTGAAAGAGAAGGGTGCAAACATTAGCTTCCATGATCCGTATGTTCAAGATTTTTGGCTCGATGACATACGGATGACTTCCGAGGTTCACCTGCTCGATGCAGTGAGACGAGCGGATTGCGTCGTCATCATCACGGATCATGACGGCCTGGACTATCCATCCGTAGCCAAGGAATCGAAAATTCTCTTCGATACTCGAAACGTGACCGGTCGGTTTGGGCTGGTCGGTGACAATATTGTGAGGTTATGATGAGCCGCTATCTGGTTACGGGCACGGCCGGTTTTATCGGCGCCCAAGTTGCGACACTACTGCTCGATGATGGACACGAGGTGATCGGGATCGATGATCTCAATGACGCTTACGATCCCCGTCTTAAAGAATGGCGTCTG
>CBDVCG010000485.1:0-2148 GCA_965372425.1 uncultured Anaerolineales bacterium | reverse complement strand
ATTCGAGTCGACGACGACCCCTGTCTCGATTCGGATAATGTCGCCAACAGAGAATCCGGGGGTTTCTTGTGCCGTACTACCTTCCAGGTACGCAGATAGCGATATGACCTGTACGGGATCTGGAGATGTAACCTGGATAAGATCGTAGCCTATACCAGGCACGTTGACAGGTGACGCACCCGGAGCAGCTAGCTCCTGGAACAGAAGCCTTGCAGACATATCCACAAACGACCTTCCACTATCATATAGTGCATAAAGGGCATCAATTTTACTGATATCGGTGGCGTCAAGAAGATAGGGTATGTCGTGAGCGAATACAATTAACTTTTTGTTTTGGGCAAGATCGGGTCGAATATCGAGCAGCAGTTTTAACGCATTTGCCCCAAATGCTTCCTCGTCTCCATCGAGCACAGAGAAAATCAGCCAATCAGCGGCATTGATGGGCACATCCATCCGGTCGCTAGGAACTAGCGGGAAAGCAGGATTTGTAGGGGGTGTCTCTCCCAGGTAATATCCTAGATCCGCCATTGTATATGAGCGGAGATTCCACCCCCCTACCTCACCGGCGATTCCCGGTCCATAAAGACGAAGAACCGCATTCTCTAAAGCATCTACATCCATCTTCGTTACAGGTGAGCAGTTTGAGCATTGTTTGTGTCGGCGTACGTCCGTGAAGAAAATGATGCGCTCGCCCAACTTAGGAGGAGCTCCAACCCGGTCTTCAATCTCATCCTGATCCGGATTCAATAAGGTTGCAGATGATTGGGCAACGCTTGAAGCGAGTTCATCAGAAGGAAGAATTTCTTCCAAAGGATTACGTGGTCTTGTGACATTCAACTGCGTAAACGAATCGCTGTAGAGGCGTAATTTCATATTCAGTATTCTTAGAACAGCATCGTCTACGCGGCTTGCAAATATTGGATCCTCTTGATATTTCCGATTGAAGAATTCAATCGTAGACTTTATCGTCGTAATCTCATCAGGATCTTCGCTGTCCCGAAAATTTGTCAGCAAAAGAACATCGTTTCCTGCAAGGAAAGCGTCACGAGCAACAAGCTGAGCGTTGAACTTCCCCTCCAGCGGGTCGCGAAATCTTCGGATTGCTCTTGAACCGAGTGAATCGCTCACAGTAACACCACCCTCTGATCGCCACGTATTCAGAGGTTCAACGTTCATAAGTTGAGCGAAGGCTTGTGGGTCCAAACTAACCGGCCTCGTAGTCGCACGAATGTTGCCCTGAAAGCCTTGAAATCGAATGTGCGAAACAAGCAATCCGTCTGCCGTAGAAGGATGAGCCCCGGGAGCGGTTTCGGTGACTGAAAAAAAAGGAGCCAATTCAATTTGCTTCAATTGTTCTAAAGATTTCCTAACGGTCGCAACCTCATCTTCGATGGGTCGGTCGCTGCTCCCCATTCCTGGAAAATGCTTTGCAATCGCCGCAATCCGACTAAAAGAACCTTCGTGAATCCCTGCAATGAACGAGCGCCCCATCTCGCCGACCCAGTATGGATCCCCCCCGAATGATCGCACACCAAGACCACTGGTATCTGTAACAGAGGGTTCTACCAGGACATCGAGGGATGGGCCCAAATATAGATTAACTCCGATCGCCTCGAGTTCTCGCCCAAGAGTCGAACCAGCCCTGAAAGCATGATCTGTGTCCCAGGAAGCCCCGATAGCCATTGAAGATGGCATCGGCGAAAGACTCTCGAGAATAGTGGCATAGGATCCATCTCCGCCCTCCTGGGAAATGGAAATAAAAAGTGGAACATACACTCGAGGTTCCACCTCGCCAAACGTTGAACTTTCTTCGGGCGAGACGGAGAAGTAGTGGATCCCTTGAAGATCATGAATAAGCGTTTTTATTGAGCTTAACGTATCTGGCTCTTTGGTAAAGTTGTCATTTTCTCGCAGGAGCATTACGCCGGAGATATGATAATTTTCAATGAGCTCTCGTATCTGGTGTTCTTCGTCGATTTTATCCCCTTGTAGTGGGACGATAAATAATTGTCCAACACGTTCTTCGGGCGACATATCAGCGAGCAATTGAGCAGCGAGATCCTGTTCCTGAAATGCACTTGCAGTCATGCCGACGGGCATGACAAGAATTGTCAAGAAGGTGCAGGTAAGGAAGAATAATCTACGCAT
>CBDVCG010000484.1:0-2166 GCA_965372425.1 uncultured Anaerolineales bacterium | reverse complement strand
CGATTTGACTGTAGAACGCTTCGATTGTATTGTCTGCGCTTAAAGTAATGGTAAACTATCGCTTCAAAGTAAGATGATAATTAAGATTTGCATGGGCGATAAGGAAGGACGGACGTGGAAGCATATTGTGTAAAGTGTAAACAAAAAAGAGAGATGTCGGAGCCTGAAGCGACATTTACGTCTACAGGCACCCCATCTACGAAGGGCACGTGTCCGGTGTGTGGCACCGGACTTTACCGCATGGGTAAAACACCTGCGCACGAGGGTCTGGAGCCCCCCCCGGTTTCCGAGCGCAAACGATCAAAAACAAAAGCCAAGAAACGGAAGGGCAGACTCGTGATCGTGGAGTCGCCTGCGAAAGCTCGGACAGTCGCACGTATGCTGGGTAAGGGGTACACAGTCAAAGCATCGGTCGGGCATGTGCGAGACTTGCTGCGGTCGCAAATCTCTGTGGATGTTGAGAATAATTTTGAGCCAAAGTATCGCGTCCCAAATGACAAGCGCGATGTTGTAAAAGGACTGAAGGCTGACGCTTCGAAGGCGGAAGAGGTTTTCCTTGCAACCGACCCCGACCGCGAAGGAGAAGCGATTGCCTGGCATCTGATTGAGGCTGCCGAAATTGATCCGGAAGTGACCCGCAGGGTCGTCTTCCACGAAATCACAAAGCCGGCTGTGGAGCATGCGTTTGGGTCGCCGCGGGCAATCGACATGGATCTCGTGGACGCGCAGCAAGCTCGCCGTATCCTTGACCGGCTTGTCGGCTACAACTTAAGCCCGCTTCTTTGGAGGAAAGTACGCGGAAGGCTTTCAGCTGGTCGCGTGCAGTCTGTGGCGCTAAGGTTGGTTGTCGATCGAGAACGCGAGATTGAAGAGTTCGTCCCCAGAGAATATTGGACAATCGATGCGGAGTTTGTTCATCCAGAGAAGCCTCCAAAGTTTAATGCACGTCTGGTGCGCGTGGATGGAGCTGAACCCGATCTCGGGAGTGAAGAAGCGATAAATCCTCTGCTTGAAGACCTCAAAACAGCAGCGTACATCGTCTCCCTGGTCAAACCCGGCACCAGACGGAGAAAACCAGCAGCTCCATTCATCACGAGCACCTTACAGCAAGCTGCCTCCCGTCGTTTCGGCTACACGGCAAGAAAGACGATGGCAATAGCGCAGCAATTGTATGAGGGTGTGGAGTTTGGCGAAGGTGAGGGCGTTGGCTTAATCACATACATGCGTACAGATTCGACACAGGTATCCCCCCTGGCTATCCAAGAGGTAAGGTCTCACATCAAAGATACTTACGGGAATGAGTTCTTGCCGACTGATCCAGTGAGTTATCAGAAAAAAGCCAGAGGAGCCCAGGAAGCACATGAAGCTGTGCGACCAACTTCGGTCAGCCGAACGCCTGAGAAGATGAAGCCTCACCTATCACCAGACCAATTCAAACTCTACGATCTGATCTGGAGGAGATTTGTTGCCTCCCAGATGAACCCGGCGGTGTACGATACGCTTACGATCGAACCGTTTGGAAAGAGCGAGGGACATGAATACCGCTTCCGAGTGACCGCATCAAGCTTGCGATTCTCAGGGTTCCTCGAAGTCTATAAGGACCCAGAGAAAGACTCAGCCAAGAAGGCGGACTCAAATGAAACCGGGAAGGGCCTGGTCTCAAAATTGGCGCAACTACCCGACTTGAAAGAAGGGGATGAGTTAACCATCCTGGACTTGATCCCTGATCAGCACTTTACGCAAGCGCCCCCCAGATACTCCGATGCAAGCCTGGTGAAAACTTTAGAAGAACATGGGATCGGAAGACCATCTACGTACGCACCCACGATTTCGACGCTGAGCAATCGGGGTTATGTTTTTAGGGAGAAACGCCGCCTGCACCCGACAGAAATCGGGATGACCGTGAATGATCTCATCGTAGAATATTTCCCGGAAATCGTGGATTTTGGATTTACAGCCCGTTTGGAAGAGCGACTTGATGAAATCTCCACAGGCAAACAGGACTGGGTTGAGGTCGTGCGTGATTTTTATGGGCCCTTCTCTGCGCAACTCGAAATAGCGTCAGAGGCGATGCCGGAGATTAAGGCTGAGCCTGAGACGATCGATCGGCTTTGCCCCGAATGCGGGAATCAGCTCGTGATCCGACATGGGCGTTATGGGAAATTC
>CBDVCG010000483.1:0-2172 GCA_965372425.1 uncultured Anaerolineales bacterium | reverse complement strand
CGTGGGCCAGGTGAGACGCAGATCGAGGTAGACAGGCGAGAAATTCGACGGCGAATATCGACCTTGAAGGATGAGCTTGAGAAAGTGCGGGCTCATCGGAGCCGATACCGGGCCCGTCGAAGGCGAGCGGCAATACCCACGGTTGCAATTGTCGGGTATACGAATGCCGGAAAGTCCACGCTCTTGAACAGACTTGCTCAAGCCGATGTTTATGTCGCAGACGAATTGTTTGCCACGCTCGACCCAACTACACGTCGGGTGCAACTACCCCAGGGTCAGCATATACTCGCAACCGATACCGTTGGGTTTATTCAGAAGCTTCCCACCACTCTCGTCGCCGCGTTCCAGGCTACGCTGGAAGAAATTGTGGAAGCAGATTTGCTTCTCCATGTAGTGGACATCACCCATCCAAGGGCGGATGCACAATCCGATTCGGTACATCAAACACTGCAAGAAATTGACGCAGGTGACCTGCCTGTAGTTACCGCTCTTAACAAGGTCGACCTGCTCACTGGCGAGGACATGGTCCCCTACGATATCGACGATTAAGAACGAGCCGTGCCTATCTCAGCGAAAACGGGGCAGGGGATCGACACGCTCCTGCCGGCGCTTGATAATGAATTGTACGGCGATCCTGAATCCATCGAGGTCCGTCTCCCTTACAAGCAGGGGAAATTGATAAATCTCTTCCATAAATATGGAAATGTCCATGAAAGCCGCCATTACGAAGACAGTGTCGTGTTGGTGGGGGAAGTACCTGAGCATCTGCTCGTCGAATTTGTGGCTTTTCAGATTGACGAGAATGAACCCGATCCACACCATCCCCCAGATGGTTCCGATGGTATAGACATGGATCCCTCGTGAGATGGGCAGTTCGGGATGGTATTGTCAGCTGTTGTGTTGGTTTATGAGCGAACTGCTGATATAAACGCACTTTAATTACCGCCTTGCTCCAACCAAATTTAGAGAAAGCTGATCTCACATGAACCGATCCAGCTTTACGTCTTTCGCATGGTTTGTTTTAGTTTACAACGTTGCAGTGATCCTCTGGGGTGCTTACGTGCGCGCGACGGGGTCGGGGGCAGGTTGTGGAGGACACTGGCCGCTATGTAATGGCGACGTTCTTCCAAGAGCGCCGGCAGTTGAGACGCTCATCGAATACAGCCACCGCATCATGAGCGGGTTGTCCCTTCTATTGGTCGGTCTTCTTCTTTATTGGGCCTGGTCGCTGTTCTTGAAGGGCGATCGGGTTCGGAAAGTTGCGCTCGTCGCAGCGCTTCTGATTGTGCTCGAAGCGTTGATTGGAGCTGGTCTTGTTTTGTTTGATTTGGTGGGTGGAAACACATCGATAACACGTGCCGTCGTTGGCGCATTGCACCTGGTAAACACCTTCATGCTGCTTGGGGCACTAACTCTTACAGCATTATGGTCTTCGCAGATTGAAACGCGGAAAGTACAGATGAGGAGCCCTCATATGGTGCTCCTCGTGCTGGCCCTCTTAGGTGTCCTCATCATCGGGGTAAGTGGAGCAATTGCGGCACTGGGAGATACATTGTTCCCGACCGAGACGCTTTCTGAGGGGATTGCCATGGATTTAGATCCATCGACCCATGTCCTCGTCCGTCTCCGCCTCCTGCATCCGGTCATCGCCGTCGCTGTTGGCTTATACATCGTATTGTACATGCGTATACTCCAGCTTCGCGGGAGCAGAATGGACCTCAGTACATTGGGGTGGATCGTATCAACCCTTGTGCTCGTCCAATGGCTGGCTGGTGTCGTCAACCTGCTGATGCTCGCCCCGGTTTGGATGCAGATCCTGCACCTGCTGCTGGCAGATCTCCTCTGGATCCTCTTGATCATCTTCAGCGATGCATTATTACGTCCTGTTCCCGCAGAAGCAATCGTATAAAGGTATTTCGTTTTACTCCAAACCTATGGAAAGTGACAGCCATCATCCGGCTGATGCCTCAAGCTCCTTCCGTTGAGTGTGTCTCAAACGATCTTCACTTTATGGTGTCAGGATAGTTCCTCTTCTGGTCGCCGGCGCAGCCCCCACCTTGCTGTCTGAGCCCACACCTCCTGCAAGACATAAACCTCCCGAACGTACCAAACCCGCGGGAGGTGAGATGTGGTTATGTCAGTCCCTCCGTCGTTGCAAGGGGCATTCGGCGA
>CBDVCG010000482.1:0-2180 GCA_965372425.1 uncultured Anaerolineales bacterium | reverse complement strand
ACCTCAGAGGTTCAGAACCTCGAGGATGAATTGAAGCGTATGCTTCTTCCGAGCGATCCTCGCGATCGCCGCAATGTGATCGTGGAGATCCGAGCCGGCACGGGCGGCGACGAAGCGACGATCTTTGCGGCAGACCTCTTTCGGATGTACACACACTATGCCGAAGGCAAGGGGTGGGAATCGGAGATCCTCTCGAAAAATGATACGGGTGTGGGCGGCTTCAAGGAGATCGCTTTTATTGTGAAGGGAAAAGGTGCATTCTCCCGGTTGAAGTACGAATCCGGCGTGCATCGAGTGCAGCGAGTTCCCGTCACGGAATCTCAGGGTCGCATCCATACTTCAACGGCGACAGTTGCAGTTATGGCGGAAGCGGATGAAGTCGAAATTAAGATCCCAGATAAAGATGTAAAGATGGACGTTTACCGTTCTGCAGGCGCAGGTGGTCAGAGCGTTCAAAAAAATTCGACCGCTGTGCGATTGACGCACCTGCCCACCGGCATGGTCGTTCAATGCCAGGACGAACGATCTCAACTTCAGAACCGAATGAGAGCGATGAGCATCCTGCGGGCACGATTGTACGAGATCGCAATCCGAGAGCAACAAGAGAAGGAAGATGCTGATCGCAGGGCTCAAGTCGGCACCGGTGATCGCTCGGAAAAAATACGCACGTACAATTTCCCTCAATCAAGGGTCACGGATCATCGCATCGGCCTCACAACGCACAATTTGCCCACAGTCCTTAACGGCGAGCTGGATGCCTTCATCGATGAGCTTGCGATACAGGAAGAGGCTGCGCGACTTGAGGCCGTTTCATAACGACCGTTGGATAATCCTCCGTCTGTCCGGGAAGCGCTGGGGTTTTATCGCCAATCGCTGGCGGCGCGCTCGGAGTCTCCCAGCCTGGATGCGCAGTTACTCCTGACCCACAGCATGAATCAAACAAAAACCTGGATCCTCGCTCACCCTGAAGCAGGATTAAGTGCCCTGGAATGGGCTGCCTTTCAGGGTTTCTGTGGTGCCTATATTCAGGGAACTGCATTGCCCCACATACTCGGGTCGTGGGAATTTTACGGTCGATCCTTCGCTGTAAGTGAAGATGTACTTATCCCGCGGCCGGAGACGGAGCTTATGGTGGAGCATGGCATTGCGATTCTGAAAAAGACGCCTCATGGGGCGCGCGTCGCTGATATCGGCGCCGGCTCAGGCTGCGTAGGCGTGACCCTGGCGATCGAGGCGCCGCGGGTGAATATCACCGCGATCGATATATCATTCGAAGCTCTAACTATAGCCAGGGCAAACGCAGACCGGTACGATGTTTTGGAGAGATTTGCATTCGTCCAGGCCGACTTGCTCGAACCAATCCAGGGAACATTTGACCTGGTGTGTGCAAACCTTCCCTACATTCCCACTTCAGAATTGCGAAGATTAGATATAGCTGGTCGTGAGCCGCGCCTCGCACTCGATGGAGGGCCAGATGGGCTTATTTATATCCGAAAATTGCTTTGGAGCCTGGAGGACCGATTAGCTGAGGGGGGACGTGCGCTCATAGAGATAGGGGCGGGTCAGCTCGAGCAAACCACCTCCATCGCCCACGAGGCAGGATGGGAGCACATCCAGGTCTTCAAGGACATCGCGGGGATCGATCGATTGTTGGACCTCGGGCGGGGTCGGGAGAACGAATGAAGACGAGGGTCCTGCATGTCGATCAAGATGGCTGGCTGAAACCTGCTCTCACCGCCCTCGAGGGGGGAGGTCTGGTCGCCTTCCCGACGGATACCGTGTATGGGCTTGGTGTGAATGCATATCTCGAGGACAGCGTCCGTCGGCTTTTTGAAGTAAAAGAGCGGGACCTATCGAAACCTATTCCTCTCCTCCTGGATTCCGCTGAGGGGCTGTCAGAGATTGCCCTGGATATCTCCCAGATGGCAGAAGGATTTGCTCATAAATTCTGGCCTGGTCCTCTTACCATGGTGCTGCGACGACGCCCTGATTTCGCACATTTAGGCGGGGAGGGGGAGACTGTGGGAGCGCGGGTCCCAGACCACCGGATTGCCCTGACCCTGCTGGCGGGAATCGGACCGCTGGCGGTGACCTCAGCAAATCTTTCAGGCGAACCAAACGCGAGAACAGCACAGGAGGTCTACAGCCAGCTATCTGGACGAATCGATGTCATCATCGAT
>CBDVCG010000481.1:0-2201 GCA_965372425.1 uncultured Anaerolineales bacterium | reverse complement strand
TGTACATCTTGTATTACCCTTCTCGACAACCGTGTTCGTCTCTGAAACCGTAGATCAAGGTTGGGCTTCTGAAATTCGGGTTTCACTTAGACAGAATGCAACACCTACAGCACGAAGAATTATCAGTTGACCTCGATGTATGTTTTCAACGATAATCAGGTTTGATGACATCATTGTAGATGTATGCAATCATAAATGTCAAACATTTTTAATATCTCGAAATTCTTGCACCGACATTTTGATAGAGTTTGGGAGAGAGATTACTATGCCAGTTGAATATATTGATCGACCCCCGCGCATTCAACCAGAGCTACCCGTCGACGAAATCGACATCCCAGCACCTCCTGAGAAACAAGGCACCAGTCAGGATCTCACGACGGTGATGCTTCCTTTAATTTCTATCGCGGGTTTTGCCTTAGTATCTGGTTCAAGGAACCCCCTTTTCATCCTACCAATGGGCCTTATGGTGGTGGCTTCTATCATCGTAGCGATCATGCGATCTCGAAAGCAAGGAGAAGAGTACGCAGAACTGAAACGAGCCTATGTGGAATTGTTGGCCGAGAAGCGCCAAGAAATGACCCGGTCCCAAAATGCGCAGCGAATCTTCTATCACCATAATTATCCAGATGTGCAGACACTTTACGAGATCGCTTCCCGAGAGGAGAAGAGTCGATTTGGCTCTCGGCTCTGGGAGCGGCGGACTACAGATGTTGACTTCGGTTTAATCCGCTTAGGGATCGGAACTCGCCCATCCACAGTTTTGTACAGGATGGATGAGGAGAGCAGGCCAGGCGATGATGATCAGCTCAGAAAGGACGCTGTCAAGCTGGCGAAGGACTCAGAATTCGTTAACGATGTTCCCATCACGATCCCGTTACGCCCATATATCAAAGATCAAGACGATAACACCGGAGAGATGGATCCGGGTGAGAGGGAGAAAACCCCGGGCTCGAAGGATATTGTTGCCCGGCAATCAATCGGGATATTCGGTGCCAATCCGACGAATACGACCGACTTTGCCAGGGCCATTGTTGCTCACTTCGTCACGTTCCATTCTGCAATTGATGTGCGACTGCATGTGATCGGTTATCCCAATGCGGAAGAGAACTGGAGCTGGGCAGAGTGGCTGCCGCACTGCAATCCGCGTGATGTTGGAATCGGAGAGACCTACGAGGCGGAGCGCCCAGAAAAACTTGATCAACTGTGCTTCTCATCCGACAAGCACGAGGTGGCAGAATTCTGGAACCGATTGAAGCGTGAATTGGATCAACGTCAGGTTCGCTTACAAGAGTCGGACGAAGATGACCAGAGCGGTTCAATGGCTAATCTACCCTTACACCTGGTGGTAGTCGATTTGCTCGGGGAAATGCCTGAGAATTCCCCCCTCGCAGATGTGGCTTCTGAAATGCTCGTCGACACGATCAATCAGAATGGACCAGAGCTTGGTGCGGCGATTCTAATTCTTGCGAACGAGCCCTCCAAAATTCCGAGTGACTGCCAGGGGATGATTGAGGTAGCATCTGTCGGTCCTAAGGTCGTATTCAGGTATGCGGAAGTGGGCGTGAATACACCTCGCTATCTGGGCAATGCAGATCTTGCGACCGCCAGCGACGCACGTCAGATGCTTGCAGCAAAAATCCGACGACTGGATCTTCGGCGTCCCTTTGGGTCCGACCTCCCCCACCTGGTAGATCTACTTCAGATGCAATCCATCATTGAGGAACGCAGAATTGACACTGTGGACAAGTTGGCCGTTGAGGAGAATTGGAAACGAAGCATGCTCCCAGAAAATTCTGAGTGGCTCAGCGCGCCCTTTGGGATGACGAGTATGCGGGATGTGCGTAATTTGGTCTTCTCTGCCAAGGAAGGTGGTGACGGCGTCCATGGCATAATCGCGGGTACTACCGGCTCGGGGAAATCAGAACTCCTGCTCACCCTTCTGGCAAGCATGGCTTTTAAATACGATCCGCGCATCGTCAACTTTGTCCTTGTCGATTTTAAGGGCGGTGCGGCGTTTGAGCCATTCCGTGAACTTCCTCATTGTGTGGATATCCTCACCAACCTTGAGGCCAACGCTGTTGAGCGCATGTTTGTCGCCATCCAAGCGGTCATGGCCGAACGGAGCCATATTCTGGCAAAGAGCGGTGCGAAGGATATCGTCGAATATCGCAAAAGAGTCATCCCACGCCTTAAACCGGATG
>CBDVCG010000480.1:0-2221 GCA_965372425.1 uncultured Anaerolineales bacterium | reverse complement strand
AATGGATAACCGGTCCTTCCGTGGAACTAATAATCCCAAGGTCGGTAGTATGAATCTACCCCCTGCCACCATCTTTCTAAGAGATGGGATGGTGGAGACTATATGTACTTGAATATTATCTTATTATCGATGAAGATGTTCAAAGTATGTTTCCTTGCTCATGCTCGGGACGCTGATCTGACCAAACACAGGTCCTCCATCAAGACAGGCTCATACACGCTTCACTCCGTGGTCGTGAGAACCCAGGGTGAGGCCGTTGATGTCAGCAGGCAGATGGTGAAAGAGGAAGGGGTTCAATCCATACTGCTGTGTCCTGGATTCACACACAAAGACGTGGCGGAGATCCAAGAGGCGATAAAAGGGAAGGCGGGGGTATTTGTCGCTAGAGGCGATGGCCCAAGCAGCGCCATCACTAAGAGGGCGAGAACCGGAAGACAGACATAACCCCCAGATCGGTGGTTCAAATCTACCCCCCGCTACCAAGCTTCTTTTGTCAAAATAGGGTTTATTTTAGACTGTTTTTATAAAATATTTGATAATATGGCTTCTTTATTATGTTGTTTACTTAAGTTTTACATTTAAATTTGAACTCCCTATTGCACGGGCGTTAACTAAATGTGCATATAGTCTTGATAAATTTGTAATTGTTAAGTGTACATCATTCTCAAAAATGCGTGCGCGACAAAGGGACTATTGTTCAATTACGAAGGAAGGAAAAGAATAACAATTCGCTATATTATGCAATGAGTAATAGAACATCTTTTTTTGTGACTTCGACTGAGCAGAATGATGTCATGAAAACGCTTACCCTTAGGGCATTTCGTCAATTTGTGCAGAGATGGGTAGATTAGAGTGTGAGAGAACCTCAACCGTCCCATTCACTGCATCCAGTCGTACACGGTCGCCGTCTTTCAACAATTTCGTCGCGTCTTTCACGTTCGCTAGCGCAGGCAAGCCGTATTCGCGCGCCACTATCGAGGAATGAGACAGCGTCCCTCCGATTTCGACGATGATGCCGATGGCCAGCGTGAAGAGCGGCGTCCAAGCGGGATCAGTAGCGGGCGCGACGAGAATGGCGCCCTGCTTCATTCGCGCAAAGTCGGATGGTCCAGCTATTACCACCACCTCGCCCTCCACCAACCCTGAGCTGATGCACAGGCCACGCAGTTTAGTCACCGATGAAACGGGCATCGTAGATGTAGCTCGGCGCATCAGGGCCATTAACTCCGACTCCCGCATTAACAGGGGCATCTCCAAGCGTCGCCAAGCATCGTAGTCCCCTTTACGTCCTGCGATGATGGATTTGAGCATCTCAGCTTCACTAGCGTCAGCCATCACCGCACCGACCTCCTTAAGCTCTAAGAAGAAATAATCGGCAGGCTTTTCTATCCAGCCTCGACCGGCGAATCGCTCCGCCAAGACGAGATTCCAACGCCTTGATTCAGACAAGCCACGCATCAACTCAAACCGATTGCGCTCTCGCCATAAGCGATGTCGTTTCGCTCGCTTCAACGCCCATCTGATCCTCGGAACCAGCGTGCGCCGCTGCCACCAAGTCAACTTCCCCTCGAACTCTCGCCAGGTCTCAGTCGCCTCGTATTCCTGCCGCGTGCGGATTTCCTCGGGAGTTGGGCTGCTGGACGCATGAACGTGAACACGAATTACAGTAAGAAGGGACGTGGGGTCCTCGTAATAACGAGGTAGTGCCCAGTCCGATTCGATATTCGCGCGATGACCATAAATCTGCAAGAACATTTCGAACTTCTTCAGGAAGTGTGTATCTCGTAAGGCCTCCCTATAGTTATCGAAGGTGTCAGGAGCGGTTAGAAAATACTCGCGCGTCAGCTCCTCCTCCCGGGCTTGATTTGCTAGCGCCAGCAATTCAAGGCCTTGTTGCGCGGTGACGCTCTGCTCGCCGACTGCCAACTGTGTATCCAATAATCGGTCTGATGGGAACCCAACTTCGCTGCATATGGATTGCACCATGTCTCGATAGATCGAAAGTCCCCCTATCACTGGGAAGGTTTTCCACGTAAACTCGGGTAATGTAGCAACACAGGTTCTGATGACGGTCCAAACTTCCGCGTCTGGCAATGCCCTAGGATCACGAGATTTAAGGCTGCTCACGAATTCGTCCACGTGGATGAGGTGCTTGTGCATGATTTTTTCTGTGATCATCATCTTCCCAGTTATGCGTAAAAAAACGGGTAGCACACGCAAG
>CBDVCG010000479.1:0-2222 GCA_965372425.1 uncultured Anaerolineales bacterium | reverse complement strand
GCCGCCGCCGAACGGCACATTGGATGATCCCCGCAATCCCCCCACCCACCACGGGTGAAAGGAACAACCCCCAGAACCCGAGAAATCTGAGCACCGCAGTCGCCAGGGCCACAAGAACGAACGCGATCCCCCCGGCAAGCACGAAGTCTATGGATGTAGATGTATCGAAAACCTTCTGCTGTCCACGTACGCATTCGGGACAGCGGTAGCCCACTGGGGTGAGCACAGCACATTTCGTACAGATGGGTTTGTCACACTTGTTGCAGCGCAGAGTGGTCTCACGAGACGGGTGATTTGCGCACGTCAGCGCATTTTCACTCATGCGGGGTCTCCGACTGAGGGGTTTTTGTTCATTCGTGATGTCAAGTTGCGGTAGAAGTAATCCGGATCTTGGACGCGCATAAAGGTTACAACATGTTCGCTGGCACGAATGTGAACGCGATCTTTATCGCGGATTTGCACCGGATCCTGGCCGTCGATGCTGATGGATGCGTCGTGATCCGTCCGTACTGTGATCCAGACCTGCGAGCCCTCATGTAGCACAATGCCCCGGTCCACGGAGAGGTGAGGTGCAACCGGAACTATTAATATGTTGCGCAATTCAGGCGGTAGGATTGGTCCACCGGCAGCAAAAGCGTACGCAGTGGAACCGGTCGGCGTGGAAACAATCAAGGCGTCGGCGACATAGGTTGTGAGGAAAAGATTGTCGATTTCAGCGGTCAACTGAACGGGTCTCACCATCTTGCCACGACCGATGACGCATTCGTTGATGACCTCCCAGCTGCCAACCACAACGTCATCTTCGTAATGATCCGCCCTGAGCATCATCCTGTCTTCAAGCCAGAAGTCACCGGACATAACTCGCGCCAGAGCCAGTTGCCAATCTTCAGGTCCCACATCAATTAAGAAACCCAATCCACCCAGATTAATTCCAAGGACAGGGATTTTGGAAGGCGCGCATAGATGTCCCGCTCTAAGCATTGTCCCGTCGCCTCCGAGTGCGATGAGCAGTTCATAGTCTCCACCTTCTATATTTTTACGAAGAGAAGCGTCGTTCAGAGAGAAAACTTCGGTCTCGACATCCTGCTGTCGAATGAAGGCCGCTATCTCCTCGGCGATTTGCGGCGCCTTTTCCAGTTTTGGATGCATCGCAATGACGACTCGGTTCGGGGGTTTGGCTACCATGTTATCCATTATAAGCGCATGATGGAGATGCTGCACGATCAAGCTAAAGATACATCACAGATCGACTGATACCCACAGCCCTTACACCGTGCGGAGGAATCGTGAGAGCGCGCCGGTTTTTGTGAGGAAGCACGGATGTCATCCATAGTGCCGATCAGCTTCTTTTTGAGGTTTCTGGAGTACGCGAACTCAAACGTACGATCTGCGTAAAGAATGGCCCCTTCTTCTGGTCGTGGTTTGAAATTGGATTCGACGAGACGACAATACGCCGCGAGGTGCATGATATGGAAAAGATAGGGCTTTGAAGGTGAAGACGTAGATTTCGCTTCCACCGGGAATGGTTTACCTCGCACCGTGACTACATAATCAGGTTTGCCCGTAAGTCTTAATTCAGGATCGTAGAGAGCATTCGGATAAGGGTTGAGCTTGGCGTGGTCCATGTAAATGATCCGTCCTCTTGGAAGTCCGGTGTCAGAAAGGATCCTGCGAGCGATGATGAGCAGTGCTATCCCAAGAAGAAACAGGAGTGCAGAGAGCGCAGTCATGCATTTATCCTTGGTACCGCATCAGGATTGCCATGAGCAGACTGAGAAAAATAAGGCTCAGCGCGGCTAATTGTAATCGCCCAGCGGTGACGAATCTTCGTCCCCTGGCTTGATGCCAGGTCGTACCTTACTCTAGCTGGGGCGCATTCGTTGAAGTGATACCCTGTTTTTTGTACCACCAGGCACGGTTACAAAAGTGATAGGTTCCGATTTCTGAGGCACGGATTGTTCGGTCGCCCACGATTTACTCGTGATCCAGTTTTTTCTCCACGGCTTCCAGTGCCTTGATCAACTCATGTTGTCGGAAGCTTGTGGTCAGGTCTCCCCGAGTCCGTTCAGTAACACCACGTACCATATCGGTCGTTCGTCTCAGGTTGCCCGTAATCGCGTCAGGAAAATCCATTGTGACCAGTAGGCTGTAAATATTATCCATGTTGCCGAGTTGTCTTTCCGCTTCAGCAAAGTTTTCTCGTCGCATCAGATCGAGTGCTC
>CBDVCG010000478.1:0-2228 GCA_965372425.1 uncultured Anaerolineales bacterium | reverse complement strand
TGTCGCCAATCCTGAAAACTACACCATGGAATTCATGCCTGATGATACTGTCATCTTAAAAGCGGACTGCAATATGGCCAACGGAGTCTACGCTGCATCAAATGGCGAGATCGATATTGAAATTCTCATGACAACGCTGGCGATGTGTGCACCCGACTCACTTGGAGACACCTTTATCGCACAATTGAATGAAGCCGTACGTTACTTTTTTGAAGACTCATCGATGTTCTATGATATTCCCGTCGATTCAGGTACCATGGAATTCGAGCGCGGTGGGTAGTTGATTCCACCGGTTGATTGGTTTAGTGAGGGGGGATGGGTGCACGATGCGGCTGGCGTCCATCATCTCAGAAGAGGTTGTGAATTCATTTATCATGGATCAAGAGCGTAAATCGAGCGATAATCTCGCGCTCCCACAAATGAAATACCATGATCGCAGTCCGATTGTGCGATTTGCCAACCGGAGGTTCTTATCCACAATCGCATTGGTCCTCCGATCGATCCGTTTTAATTCACTGCTCGATGCAGGCTGCGGGGAAGGCGTTGTCCTCGCTTCAATTCGAAATGAATTCCAGTCGGGATATCTTGGCCTCGATCTGGATTATGATCGTGTCCGTTTTGCGAGCATGGAAATGACTGGAAACAAGTTCGTGAATGGGGATGCCCAGAGACTTCCCTTCCCTGAGGCCTCATTCGATCTCGTCCTTCTTCTGGAGGTGTTAGAACACGTCGGTGATCCTGAAAGAGTGCTGGAAGAGGTGCATCGTGTCTCGGGAAAATATCTGCTCGCCAGCGTGCCGAACGAGCCGTGGTGGCGAGTTGGCAACGTACTTCGCCTGAAATACATGCGCGATTTCGGTAACACACCTGAGCATATCAACCACTGGACTATTCCGGGTTTTAGGACTCTCCTCTCGGAACGGTTCCACATCCTAGCCATGCGTCTGCCCATGCTGTGGACCTTCATCCTGGCGGAGAAGATGTAGATTTCCCGTCTCCCCTTTTCCTACGGAAGTATGCCCTCGCTCGTACCAATCTTCTCCCTTATTCAAATTGTCCTGCCAACTTGATTCAGACCACAAGCGTCACTGCCACAATTTACCCGAGAGTAGGATGCATGAGCCCTTGTTCGAATAGCTCATATCGTTGTATCCTCAATTTAGAGATTAAGAGGATCTCTCGATGATTTCGCCGGTCCGAGGGATCGCCTGGAATGGGTCGATGCAGTCTTCTAGAAGAAGGATATCCTATCCAAAAACCTATCTCCGCAATTTGATACTCGCAGCCCTAATAGCTGCGTTCCTTGGAGTCCTCGTCCTCCTTGCTGCGCTTATTCATATGGAGTTCCAGGCCTTTACGGGTCCAAATCCCTCGGTGCTGGACGTGACACCCACCGAGGTTGGGCTGGATTTTGAAGAAGTTTCCTTTACAACAGATGACGGGTTGAGGATATCTGCCTGGTACGTTCCATCGCAAGAACCAAATCAGGGGGTTCTCGTCCTTGTCCACGGACAGGGAGCGAATAGATCTTCCATGCTGCCCACGGCTGAGATATTGGCGCGTCACGGGTATAGTTCCTTACTCATAGATCTACGCGCTCATGGTTTGAGTGAGGGTGACATGGTGACCTATGGTTATCACGAGGCTCACGATGTCATAGCAGCGTTTGAATATTTAGTTTTACGTAGAGACATTGATCCCGAACGAATAGGGGCGCTTGGCAGATCACTTGGTGGAGCTGCCGTGATCCGGGGGGCCGTGAGAAGCGACATCCCAAAATTTATCGTGATCGAAAGCACATTTTCCAGCCTCTCAAGTTTGATTGAAGATACCTATACCGCTATATCGATCCTCCCACAATGGCCAGTCGCGGACATCATCACCGCGCTGGCAGAGAACAAGGTGGGGGGGCGTTTGGAAGAAGTTGATCTAGTCCAGGACCTTTCCCATTCATCATCGCTTCAGGTCTTTCTGATCCATGGAGCAGAGGATCAAATCATTCCGGTCGAACACCACAAACGCCTGGCTGACTCTATCAAGGACGGGGGGGAATTTTGGGTCATCCCTGGAATGGGGCATGCTAGTCCAGCCGAATTTGTGCCCGAAGAATACGAACGACGCTTGATCCAATTCCTGGAAAGTACCGAAGATCATCCGAATGGGGTCGAGTAATCGCCACCCGATCTCTGCAGGTTCTCTAGAATCCTTCCACTCTGGTGTAAGGCGAT
>CBDVCG010000477.1:0-2231 GCA_965372425.1 uncultured Anaerolineales bacterium | reverse complement strand
GCAAAGGAGATGGGAAAGCCGCTCGCGCCCAGGGAAGTGCGTTTTGTGAGTGACATTCCTAAAACACGCAATGCGAAACTCATGCGGCGTGTCATCCGAACCGCTTATTTGGGTGAACCCCCCGGTGACCTGAGCGCGTTGGCGAATCCAGAGACGGTGGATGAGATACGGGAAGCGGGACGAGCCAAGCGGGGCGGCTGAGCAAATTCTATTAGTGAAGTCGCGCTCTTTTTTTTAATAATTTTATGGGTTGTCACGATGCATCAAAAGGGATGGTGCGATGGCGCTTAAGATGTTTCAGAATCTGGCGCGTTGTGCTGTTAAGAATATGTGGTGATAATGTCCTATGCAGAGTCGACCTTAAGCTTGAAGCCAATTGCAACATCTCGAAGGATCTGTTCGACGACAAGCTTGGCGGCCGCTTCGATCTCCTCGCTCAGCTCCGCACCCTCCTCAAAGCAGCTCCCTTCAACACCATAAACGATGAGCTCCTCGGGCAGCGTGTCCAGGGCGCGAGAAAGTTCGATGGCATCAAGGACGCCGAATGCATGCGAGGAGGTGTGGAACAACTCGGTCGTGATGGGTTCTTTGTGTGCTTCGATGCGATGGATTTGACCGTGAGAACCGTTAGGTGCGGATGCATCGATGAGATAAACCCGATCAGAGGACTGCCAACAATCTATTAACGCAGCGCCCTCGCCGCTCTGTGTCTCGACCGTGACCCCGGGTAAGTCAAATGCAGCAAGCTTCCCGGCGATGTAGTTGCCGACGCCGTCATCTCCCCGGTAGGGGTTGCCCACACCAATCACCAACGTCCGGGATTTTTTCAAAGGATTACCATCGATGGTCGCGTGCAATACCTCACTTCAGCCCCGATCGATTTCAAGCTTCAAGAAGTGGGTTGAACAAGAGATGCACGGATCGTAGCTGCGGATGAGCTGTTCGCACTTTAATGTGGCCTCTTCCAGAGGTAAATCGAGCATTCCGGGTGCAAATTTCCACAAATCTTCCTCCATCCGCGGGAGGTTTTGCGAGGTTGGCGGCACTATTTTCGCAAAGGCGATGAGTCCTTGATCATCCAGTTTGTAGCGATGGTAGATCAACCCGCGGGGTGCTTCGGTCACATGTGCACCTTCCCCGGGTGTGAGTGGATCTGGTAAGGAAGCCCGGCTCATTTTCGGTTCTTCATATGTCTTGATGATCTGGATGGCCTCATCAAAAGCGTGGGTGATCTCCAGGCTTCGCGCCATCAGGCTCATGAAAGGGTTCTTGACGGGAAGCTCTAACCCAATTTCGTCCATCACTCCTTTAACCGTGGGTGTAAATTGCTCAGCGTTGAGGTTCATGCGCGCCAACGGGCCCACAAGGTAGCTTTCGTTCGACTCCGACCGCCGGGAGTGCAGAGCGTTCGAGTGTGCGACATGCTCCTCGATGAAGTTTTCCTCGTACTTTTCCATAGGGATATCCATCCCCAGGGAAGAGCGCACCGTACCTTCAGCGATGGCGTACTCGTCGGGATGGCTGAGGGCAACGAATTCATAATCGCATTCGAATTCCGGGTAGGGAAGTTCGTTCGCCCAATGGACTGTCTCGAGCGCAGCGCTTAATCCCCATTCCAAATCGGGCAGCATGCCACGCAGATCTTCGGCGTGCGGTGCGCGCGTAAAACCTCCGACGCAGAGAGAAATCGGATGGATCTCACGACCGCCGATGACGCTCATAAGATGGTTCCCGATCTTCTTCATGCGGAGCCCGCGCTCAACTACTTCACGCAGATCGGGCACGCCGGCCATCTCTATGGCAGATTCATAACCTAAAAAATCGGGTGCATGGAGCATATAGACGTGCAATCCATGGCTCTCGATCCATTCGCCGAGGTAGATCAACCTGCGAAGTTCAGGGATTCCGTGCGGGGGTGTGATTCCCAGTGCCTTCTCGAGCGCTCGGGAGGCCGTAATTTGATAGGCGATCGGACAAATCCCACAGATTCGAGCGACGATATCGACGGTTTCCTGGATATCACGGCCTTTCAGGAAGGCCTCGAAGAAACGAGGCGGCTCAAAGATGTTGAGTTGTACGTCGGTGATTTCGCCCTCAGATACCTGGATGCGGAGCGCCCCTTCTCCCTCCACTCGTGCGAGAAAGTCCACATTTATCCATTGCTCAGCCATTTTTTGGCCTCTTTTCATAATAGTTGCTAGCGTCTCGAAATCCTTGCGCATACCCATTAA
>CBDVCG010000476.1:0-2237 GCA_965372425.1 uncultured Anaerolineales bacterium | reverse complement strand
AGCATGGCCGGGGTACGTCGGTCAGACAGATAAGTTTGATTTAGGAAATACATCCTTCCCAACCAGCCGAAGCGGATTGCACGCGTCCTTCATACGGGGTGATAGGACTGGGAAGCAAATCGCCATCATCGGATCTGGACCAGCGGGAATGTCTTGTGCGCACGATCTCGCATTGCTTGGACATGAAGTGACGGTCTTCGAATCAGCCTCCGTTCCAGGGGGAATGCTGCGATTGGGTGTGCCAGAATACCGTCTCCCTCGAGAAGTAATCGATCTCGAAATCGAAGCTATTCTCGCCCTTGGCCCTCAGCTCAAATTGGAGCAGGCGTTAGGGCGAGACTTCTCGCTCTCAGATCTTCGTCGTGATTTTGATGCCGTATTTATCGCCATTGGAACCTATCAGAGTCGTGCTCTAAACATTGATGGGGAGCAGCTTGACGGGGTTTTTAGAGCGGTGGACTTTCTTCTCAATGTTAATCTGGGTGGGTACAACCTGGACCTGGGGAAGCGGGTCCTGGTGGTCGGCGGCGGCAACGTCGCCATGGATGTGGCGCGGACAGCTGCCCGTCTGGGTCATCCTGCAGAATCGGGAGGGGACTTGGAAGTGGCTTTAGATGCTGCCCGAACCGCCGTTCGTCTGGGAGCAACACAAGAGGTCAGCTGTCTCGTCGTTGAAGCAAAAGAGGAGATGCTCGCGGACTCAATTGAGATTCTCGAAGCAGAAAGCGAAGGGGTCATCATCCGCAACAGTGTGGCCCCGCTGCGCATCCTTGGCGAAGGGAGCGTTCGTGGACTTGAGACATTAGATGTCGATCGTGCCTTTGATGAACATGGCCGCTTCAATCCTCAGTTAGTGCCCAACTCTGAGAGAGTGTGGGAATGTGACAGCGTGATCGTTGCGATTGGCCAATCGGGTGAATTGGGGTGGGTCGAACCAGAGGATGATCTTGAAGTGACGGCGCGCGGAACGCTGGCTACAGACAAAGAATCCTTGATGACGACAGCCGAGGGTGTTTTTGCTGGCGGAGATATCGCCTTCGGTCCGCGCCTGATTGTCAATGCTGTCGCAGACGGTCAGCGGGCAGCGAGAGGAATCCACGCTTATCTCCAAAATTTGCAGCCCGTCCGGATGCGTAAAGGATTTTTTACGCCTGTTCACATGTCATCGTATCCCGACGCTGGACCTTTGAAGAGCTACATGCGGTGGGAGCGACAGGAGCCGCCTCTGTTACCTGTCGAACGTCGTGTAGGCGTTTCAAAAGTGGAGATTGGATTCGATGATGAGACCGCCCGACTTCAGGGTGGGCGTTGTCTGATCTGTACGATCAATCCAGTTTTCGATGGCGAGTTGTGCATCCTGTGTAATGGATGTGTGGATGTGTGTCCCCAGGATTGTTTGAAATTGGTGCCGCTCTCGAGCATTGAAGGTGGCATGGACGTACAAAATCTGATCGAGATCCGATCTCGTGATTGGGAGCAGGGGGGGGCTGCGATGTTGCTCGATCCTGCTCTTTGCATCCGTTGCGGGCTGTGTGCGCAGCGATGCCCAACCGAAGCCGTTAGGATGGAAACTTTCCGGTTTGTTGAGGAGATCCTCTTCGAGGAACCTGTGCTTCCAGGGTAATGAATTCTACGGATAAAAAAGGAAAGACGTATCGAGCAGGATTTGGGATAGGAGGAAGTTAAAAGTATATCGAAATTGATTGGACCATATAAATTATATGAACGAGGAGAATGAAAAATGAAATCGCATAAGAACCACAAACTTGCCGTATTCCCGCTGATGCTGGTGCTCGCGCTAGCGATTGTCGCTTGTGGGACTACATCGGAAGAGACTACGCAACCCCCTGAGGCTGCGCCGACCGAAGCATCCGAGGCAGCTCCCACAGAAGCCGCCGCAGAGCCAGAAGAACCGATGCTTGAGGGTAATCCTGTACGTGGCGGGCTGCTGTATGACAAGTGGTGGGTTGTCGCGGATGTGGACGAACCATCAGAGGACCATGCCTTGTGGGGCACACAATCCACGAACGAGCGCTCCGGCGCGGACACCTGGCGCTGCAAGGAATGCCATGGCTGGGACTACAAGGGTGTCGATGGCGCGTATGGTTCGGGCTCACATATGACAGGTTTTCCCGGTATCTTTTCCAATGCCGGAGGTTCTTCGGACGAGATCCTCCTGGCCATGAGTGGCAGCACCAACCCGGATCATGATTATTCGACTGTAATGTCAGAACAAG
>CBDVCG010000475.1:0-2244 GCA_965372425.1 uncultured Anaerolineales bacterium | reverse complement strand
CAAAATGGCACGCTCGAGATTCACGTGGAACTTGAAGGCAGGCTGGCAGCTTTCGTCGGTAAAGAAGCTGCGCTCGTCTTCAGCACCGGGTATCAGGTCAACTTGGGCACCATCTCATGCATTGTGGGTCGTGGCGACTCCATCGTCACGGATAAGGAAGACCACGCTAGCATTATCGATGGCTCGATGTTGGCACTCGGTGATCTCCGCCGGTTTGCCCATAACGATATGGCGCATCTCGAACGAGTCCTTAAAGGCATCGATGAGAACACCGGTGCGATAGTTGCAGTAGACGGGTTGTACAGCGTCTTTGGAGATCTGGCCGATCTTCCAGGAATGATCCCGCTTTGCAAGAAATATGGCGCTCGCCTGTTTGTGGACGACGCGCATGGGCTGGGTGTCATGGCGAGAGGACGGGGGACTTGTGCACACTTCGGTGTGACAGACGATGCCGATCTCATCATGGGCACCTTCAGCAAGTCGTTCGCATCGTTAGGCGGGTTTATCGCCGGCGAGGAAGATGTCATACATTACATCCAGCACAACGCTCGGGCATTCATCTTCAGTGCGGCCATGCCAGCTTCTAACCTCGCCGCGGCACTCGCCGCGCTCGATATCATGGAGACCGAACCCGAACGAGCCGATCGTCTCTGGGAGGTCACAGACCGTATGCGCACCGGTCTTAACGAGCTCGGATTTGATACCGGGCCCAGCATTTCACCCATCATTCCCATCATCATCGGTGAGATGGAACCCACGCTGATCGCCTGGAAGAAATTCTTCGAGGCAGGCGTATATACCAACGCGTTCATACCCCCTGGCGTCCCAGAAGGACGAAGCCTGCTGCGCACCAGCTATATGGCTACGCACACCGACGAACAGATCGACACCGCGCTGAGCATCATGGGGGAGGTCGGTCGGGAGCTCGGACTGATTGACTGACCGCTGTCTGGTCACGGGTGGGACAGGATTCATCGGGTCGGCACTCTGCCGGACTTTGATCGAACAGTCATACACTGTACGCGCACTCCACCGGAAGACTTCCTCATTGACCATGTTGGAAGAACTCCCCGTGGAACTGTGCGTTGGGAACATCCTTGACCCGAAAAGTCTGAAGCCGGCGCTCGAAGATGTCACCTATGTCTTTCACGCCGCAGCGCAATCAGCGTACTGGCGCGATCCCGACTCTGTCACCCAGACCAGTATCGATGGGACCCGGAACGTACTCAAGGCTGCGCTCGATGCCGGAGCAAAGCGTGTAATCCTCACCAGCTCGCTCGCGGCGATGGGTGTTCCAGATAATAGCGCCCCTCTCACCGAAGAAAATATTTTTAACCTCCCTCCCGATAAATTCCGATACGGATATTCGAAGTATCAAGCCGAGCAGGAGGCGCTTCGCTTCCTTCATCAAGGGCTGGATGTGGTCATTCTAAATCCGTCCATCGTGCTCGGCGCGGGGGATGTCAACCAGATCGGCGGCTCGATGGTGACGGAAGCAGCCCGCGGTTGGGGCTTTTTCTACACAGGCGGAGGTACAAACTATGTACATATCGATGATGTTGTTGCTGGACACATCGCCGCGCTCGAGCGTGGCGTTTCAGGCGAGCGCTACATCCTGGGCGGCGAGAATCTCAAATATCGCAAGAGTATTACCATCATCAACGAAGTCGTCGGGCGAAAACCACCCTGGCTGAAGGTGCCCGTATGGATCACCGAACCTGGAACCTACCTCGCCGATTGGACACGACCGTTCCTCCATCTTCCTTTTGACAGCAACCATCTTCGCATGAGCCACTATGACGTGTTCTGTGATACCGCAAAGGCGCGTCTCGAGCTCGGTGTCTCGGCCACGAAAAGTTTTCGACAGGCGGTTGAAGAGACTTACGAGTGGTACCTATCTCACGGGGTTATCTGAATTTAATTAGAAGTATCCCGGATACTGTATCTGTGATACTTGGAGTATCCGGGATACTAATCTCGGGGCTTTGTTTAACTTGTTCAGGAACTAGATATCCAGATTCGCCATCTGCTCATAAAACTTCCACCGTGTGATCACATCCCCACGTATCGCCTCAAGGAGCATCCCGGCGCGATCTGGGTCCGACTGACGCAGCACCCGGAAGCGGTTTTGTTTGTACATGAAGGTTTCGATGTCTTCGGTGGGCACTTTCGAGTCCAACTGAAGCGGGTTCTTACCTTCATCCCTCAATCGAGGATCATATCGGAAGAGCGGCCAGAACCCGC
>CBDVCG010000474.1:0-2247 GCA_965372425.1 uncultured Anaerolineales bacterium | reverse complement strand
TGTGACACGGCTTGACTGATGCGGTTAATAACTTCTAGCTCTTGAACACGCCGAAGTTCTTCTGCACGCTGGCGCGCATTCTCGAGTGCCAGCGCTGCCTGCCCGGCTACAGCATGGATAACTGCGATCTCTTCCTCCGACCAAGGGTCTTCGGATGAAGCTCTTCGCGCTGCAATCGTGGCGACCGGTACTCCACTCACTTGGATGGGGACCGCGATCTCCGTGCCTCCTTCGTCTATTATTGTGGCGCCCTGCACTCTGGCTTCCTCGATGATCGGGATGGCTTCATCCGTAGGTGGGACCATCTCGCCAGCTTCGTTCAAATGTATTACGGATGGTATCCCGGAGCGGATCAACCGATCCCAGCTTCCCTGGATCTGACCGAGGTAGGCGCCTTCCACGCGATCCAGTTCCTGTTTCATCTCGCGCTGGATCCGTGCGCTGTCCATCGCGATGGCCAACTCGCCTGAGATGGCTTCGAGTGTGCGGACATCTGCTTCAGCAAATGCGTCCACATCCGTACTTTGTACGTCCAGGGCACCGAGAAGGCGCTGACCGACGATCAGTGGCACAGCAGCCTCGGATTTTGTTTCAGGGAGAAGCGGGTTTTTAAAGTGATAAGGATCGCCCACAACGTCAGAAGAAACCCGCGGGAGCCGATTGGCGGTAACCCATCCCACGACGCTCGCGCTTCCTATGGCTAGTCGGTGTCGGCGAGCGAGCATTTTCCTGCCAGCGTCACCCGTGCTTGCAGCAAGCTCCGCCCACGTCCCGGTCTCTTCCATGAGAAAAATTGAGGCGTGGTAGAAGCCAAAACGTTCACGTATGAGCTCCACGGCTTGAGACATGAGCAGATCGGGATCGGTCAGCTCGGCAGCTAATTTAGAAATATCTGCGGTGGTTTCGAGCTGCACCGCACGCCTCTCAAGACTTAAAGTGTGTTCGCTGACTTCCATCTCGAGTTCAACTCTTTGTGCGTCTAGCTCTCCAGCGATAGTTCGTTCTTTCTGCAGGGCCTTTGTGATCTCCCGACTTGCGAACCAGTTCAGGATAAGGAGAACGCTCAGGGCCAGTACCAAGCCAATCGAATCTACAAGCACCGTAGCTTCCGGGGGAATCGCGTTCGGCAGCAACCCCGCGTTCTGTGCGTATCCAGCGAGTGCATAGGCGATTACGCTCATCGCGACGAACATAGCAGCTACAGGTGCGCTGATAAGGACGCTGGCGATCGTGATGACGATCGCAAATCCGACTGTCGAGATATGACCGACACCCAGCTGGTAGAGGAATGCCACCATCAATAAGTAAAGGAGCGTTACAGGGATGATCGCAGCGATTGTGATGCGATCTTGCCGGCCAAGCCAGTAGGAAAGGAAAAAGAAGGGTAGGGCGATAAATGCCCCGATACCCATGATGAAGGGCACGGTGCCCGTGATCCAGAGCACAAACATTACCAGACCAAAAACAAGCGCTGGAACTGCGATACCAACCAGCACAGCGTTCAGAAAATATTGTCGTTGTGCAATTTCAGGATCAGACGATGTTGGCTTTAACCAGCCTTGAAATTTTTCGATCATTATCACCCTTCTACATCTTGCCTAAAATCCTGGCTCCTGTTAATTCAGCATAAACTTGTCAAAGCGAAAATAGCAGAAGACGATGGGAGTTCTCACTCGGTTCTCCCATTTCCCTCCGTATGAATTTCAATGATCACTTCTGGATGCCCTAACGCACGTTGAATGGCCTTTGCGGTAGTCTGCATGACCTCTTCAATATCCATGGGGTGGCTTAATTCTGTTGTGATCTCGCTGATCAATCGAGCTCTATCTGCCACTGTTGCAGATATTTGGGCAAGCCGAGCGTTCTGGATGGCAGCACTCAACTGATCCGCAAGCGTCTGCATCACTTCGACGTCTTGCGTGCGGAAGGCATCCGGTTCGGTGCTTTGAACATCCAGAGCGCCGATAACCTGACCTCCGATCTGGAGGGGTACGGCTAATTCAGATCGTGTTTCTGGCAGCAGTTCATTCTGAAGATGTACGGGGTCCTTGCTCACATCGGATGCGACACGAGGTTGATTGTTATCGCACACCCAGCCGATTACGGAAGCAGAGCCCACCTCGATCTGGTGCCTTTGTGCAAGCATAACTTGGCCGATTTCCCCGGATGATTCACGAAGGACCGCGTAGCGACGCTCGTCATCCAGCAGGAAGATCGACACATGGTAGTAATCGAATTGCAGCTTTA